>JAYTDE010000498.1:0-22177 GCA_043736195.1 Burkholderiales bacterium
AACCCCGTGCGCATGCGGACTGCGTCAACTCATGAAATGCTTTTGCCGCAACTCAGGCGCCACTTTTCCCAGCTTGATGAAGTCCTGATCATGGTGCAGCAGGATCAGGTCATTTTCGATCGCGCAACGGGCGATCAGGCAGTCCAGCGTCGAGCGCACCGTGAAGCCGCGGCGTCGGCAATCGAAGTAAAGACCGGCGGCAGCCGCGTGGCTGGTCGCGGGCTCTTCGAAACGATAAAAGCGCTGCCCACCAAAGTATTCCCGCAAGCGCGCAAAACTGCGCGCATCGCGCGCGCCCTGCAGAATTTCCATATAGACGACATCGGTCAGGCCGACCGCCAGCGGGTTCTGCAGCAACTCGTCAAGCAAATGCACATGGGCCGCGGCGCGCCCGCGCAGGTAGTCGATCCACACCGAGGTGTCCACCAGGTACATTATTGAGAATTGCATAATTCATGACAAAAACATGCCTCTGATGAGGCTGTCATGTTTTTGGTAACGATCAATAGGACTTCGCAGTGCCGGCGCGCATGGCCTTGTAGTCGTAGTCGTCACGCAAGCCGCCAGCCCCTTTCAAATCACGCAAATTCAGGCGCTTGCGATGGGCGACGAACTCGTGCAGCGCGACATCGACGAGTTCGCGCATGGTACTGATCCGCCCGAGCTTCAAGGCTTCTTTCACCAGGGCTTCATCGAGCACTATGTTGGTACGCATGGATCAGGCATCCTGCAATGTGTATACGTATGTGTATTGTGGACCGGTTCCGCCGCCCGTGCAACAGCGGGTGACGCACGCGAACGCCTTGATCGCGGCGCGGGGCGAACGTTTATCATGCGGCCTCGACTCCAAAATACCAGCGGTGAACGCATGCCCACCCATTACGACTTGATCATCCGCAACGCCACCATCATCGACGGCCGCCGCACGCCGCGCTTCACGGGCGACATCGGCATCAATGGAGAGCGTATCGCCGCGATCGGCCGCCTCGACGCCGACCGTGGCGAACGCGAGATCGATGCCTCGGGCAAGGTCGCCGCGCCCGGCTTCATCGATTCGCATACCCATGACGACCGCTTTTTGCGCTCGCATCCGGCGATGACGCCCAAGGTGAGCCAGGGCGTGACCACTGTGATCGCCGGCAACTGCGGCATCAGCTTGGCGCCGCTGGTGTCCGCCAACCCACCCGCGCCATTGAACCTGATCGACGACAGCGCCGCCTATCGCTTTGCCGCGTTCGCCGATTTCATGGCCGATCTCGCCGCCAACCCGGCGGCCACCAATGCGGCCTGCATGGTCGGCCACACCACCTTGCGGGTGGCGGCGATGGACCGCCTCGACCGCGCCGCCACCGACGCCGAAGCCGCGCACATGGCTGCCATGACCGAAGAGGCCATGCAGGCCGGTGCGATCGGCTTTTCCACCGGCACCTACTACCCGCCGGCCGCGCATGCCAGCACCGAGGAGATCATCACCGCGGCGCGCCCGCTGAAAGCATATGGCGGACGCTACGTGACCCACATGCGCAACGAGGACGACCACATCGTAGCGGCCATGAACGAGGCCTTTCGCATCGGCCGCGAAGTCGGCGTGCCGGTGATCATCTCGCACCACAAGGTGGTGGGGGTGCGCAACTACGGGCGCTCGGAAGAAACCCTGAAGCTTCTGACCGAGGCACGGCGCGGCCAGGAGGTGTGCGTCGACTGCTACCCCTACATCGCCTCTTCCACCATGCTGCGCGCCGACCGCATTCCCTTGTCCGACCGCATCATCATCACCTGGTCGAAACCGCATCCGGAATTCACCGGCGTCGACCTGCCCGAGGTGGCGCGTCGCATGGGCCTGTCACAGGAAGACGCGGTGGCCCGGCTGCTGCCGGCCGGCGCGATCTACTTTTCGATGCACGAGGCAGACGTGCAGCGCATCCTCAAGTTCGAAGACACCATGGTCGGTTCCGACGGCATTCCGCATGACATCAAGCCGCACCCGCGGCTGTGGGGCACCTTTCCGCGCGTGCTGGGTCACTACAGCCGCGATATCGGCCTGTTTCCGCTGGAGACCGCGGTCTACAAGATGACCGGGTTGACCGCTGCCAAGTTCGGCTTGGTCGACCGTGGCGTGCTTACGGTAGGTAGCTTTGCCGACATCACCATCTTTGACGCCGCCGAGATCAACGACAGCGCCACCTTCGAACAACCCACACAGCCGGCGCGCGGGATCGACAGCGTGATCGTCAACGGCGAAGCGGTGTGGCTGGGCGGCCAGGCAAGCGGTGCGCGGCCGGGACGGCTGTTGCGCAACCGCGCCTGATGCACGTTGCCGTTCTCGGCGCCGGCGTCGCCGGTCTCACCACCGCCTACTACCTCGCACGCGACGGTCATACAGTCGAAGTCGTCGAGCGCAACGCCGGCGTCGCGCTGGAAACCAGCTTTGCCAACGGCGCGCAGTTGTCCTACTCCTACGTAGCGCCACTGGCCGGCCCCGGCGTACTGCCCAAGCTGCCACCGTGGCTCCTGCGGCGCGATTCGCCTTTGCGTTTTTATCCAGCGATGGACCCGCATCAGTGGCGCTGGCTGCTGGAATTCGTGCTTGCGTGCACGCGCAGCCAGAGTGAACTGACCACTCGTCGCCTGCTGCGGCTGGCCTTCTACAGCCGCGCGTTGATGACGGACTTCGAACGCAGCGAGACCGCCATCGCATTCGGCCATGCGAACAATGGCAAGCTGGTGGTGTATTCCGACGCGACAGGCCTGGCAGCCGCGCGCGGCTTGCTCGACTACCAGCGTTCACTGGGCTGTGAGCAGGAGGCGCTTGATCGCGAACAGTGCCTGGCGCTGGAACCAGCCTTGGGCGACCCCGCGTCCGCGCTGGGCCGAAGGCTGGTGGGCGGCATTTTCACACCAAGCGAGGAAGTCGGCGATTGCTATCGCTTTTGCATCGGACTGGAAGCGCGCCTGCGTCAACTTGGCGTGCGCTTTCGCTTAAGCACCCTGATCGAAGGCATTGAGTCCGACGCCGGACGCATCACACGCATTCGTTGCGACACCGGCCAGATCCGCCCCGATGCCTGCGTGCTGACCCTCGGGGCGCAAAGCCCGTTCCTGGTGCGTCATCTGGGGATCCGCCTGCCGATCTATCCGCTCAAGGGCTATAGCCTGACCCTCACCGCTAGCGCCGCGGCGCCGCGGGTCAGCATCACCGATTTCAAACGCAAGGTGGTCTACGCCCCCCTCGATGCCACGGGCAGGACGCAACTGCGCGTCGCCGGCATGGCCGACATCGCCGGCTACTCGAACCGACCCGACCCGCGGCGTCTGCGCCAATTGTTCAAGGAAGCGCAATTGGCGTTCCCTGCAGCCACTGACTATGCGGCAGGCCCACTTGCGATGCAGCCATGGGCCGGCTTGCGCCCGGCCACGCCCAGGGGCACGCCAATCCTCGGGCGCACCGGCATACCCAACCTTTACCTCAATTGCGGGCACGGCGCATTGGGCTGGACCCTCGCACTGGCGAGCGCGCGCCTGGTCGCAGACCTGTTGGCGGGCGCAACGCCTGCGATCGAACTGGATGGTTTCACGCTTGGCGCGTAATCGCCGGCAGGCTTGGTGGCTGGCCGCAATGGTAGCCACATGTCCTATCGCCGCCGCCCAGAACGTGCGCGCAATCGCAACCGAAACCATCGCATTGGGCGTGCCGGCGGATGCAACACATGACTTGCGGATCAGCGTGCACGTCTTCTCGGGAAGCCGCTGGGCCATATCGGACATCCGTGCAGCGCTTACGGCATCCGCAAACCTGTTGGCGCAGTGCGCAGTTGCCAGCGCTGCCTCACTGCACGAACTGGAGGCGCCGCGACGCTTCCATTTTTACGCCACCGGCGTATCCCGCGAACTGCTGCACGGGTTGCCTACCACCAAACCCGCGGTGTTTTTCGTCGAAGACAATCTCAATCGACCCGCGTTCGACGCCGAGGCGATCGGCCGCGCCAATAGCGCAAGCCGCCCCGAATTGACCGATACCATCTGGATCGCCCACGGTGCGCGCGACCTGGCGGTCACGCTCGCGCATGAGTTGGTACATGTGCTCAGCGACAGCGGCGCGCACAGTGATGCGCCCGACAACCTGATGCGCGCGGAAACCGCACCCGGCAATGTCGCGCTGAGCCAGGCGCAGTGCGGCAGCCTGCGCACGCGTGGCGAAGCCAACGGCCTGCTGGTGCCGCGCGTGCTAAAACCCTGAAAGCGGGCTTTGCCCGGAAACTTCACACCCATGGACTATTCACCCGAACTCGGCGGCTTGATCTACCAGGTGGCCAGCATGGCGCGCCGCAGCGGCGGTATTTCGTTCGCCGGCGGCTATCCCGATCCTGAACTGTTCGATACCGAGGGTCTGGCCGCGGCATTCAACCAGGTATTCGAGCAGAGCTTTCGCGTAGCGCTGCAGTACGGCGAACGCGAAGGGCACCCGCCGCTCTGCGCCCGTATTGCCGCCTTTTGCTCCGGCGCCGGCCGCACCATCGCGCCGGAAGAAATCATCATCGCCAACGGCGGCCAGCAGGGCATCGAAACTACCGTGCGGGTACTGACCCAACCGGGTGACACCGTCTTCATGGACAGCCCGGTGTTCCCGACCGCGCTGCAGGCCTTTCATCTGGCAGGCCTCAAGGGCGTGAGCGTGGCCAAGGATGGCGACGGCCTGATCCCGGAATCGCTCGAAGAACTGCTGCGCACGCATCGCCCGAAACTGATCTACCTGGTGCCTTCGTTTTCCAACCCGGATGGCAGCGTGCTGGCGCTGGAACGCCGGCGCCGCGTGCTCGAACTGGCGGTCGAGCACCGCTTCCATGTGCTGGAGGACTCGCCCTACAGCCACCTCTGGTTCGATACGCCGCCACCGCCCACGATGCTGGAGCTGTCCGGCAGCGTACCCGGTGCCGCGGACTGGCTGGTGCATGTATCGAGCCTGTCGAAACTGGTGGCGCCCGGCTTGCGTGTGGGCTGGATGATCCCGCCTGCAAACCTGCGCCAGCGTTTTGTCTGGACCAAACTCGCCACCGATATTCATTCCGCGCTGCCCACCCAGCATGCGATCGAGAACTACTGGGCCGCCGGGCGCCTCGATGCGCATCTGCCGCTGATCCGCGCCACCTATCGCCTGCGCGCCATGGCCATGCATCAGGCCTTGATCAAGCACCTTTCCGACCGGCTCCTGTTCGTGCGACCGCGCGGCGGCATGTTCATGTGGTGCCGCATGCGCGCCGCGATCGATGCGCGCGACCTGCTGGAGACGGCAGCCAGGGAGGGGGTGTATTTCGTGCCGGGCGTGGCGTTTTATCCGGGCCAGCCTGACCTGGCCACCTTCCGGCTGTCATTCGCCACCATGCCGGTCGCGCGCATCCATGAGGGCATTGAGCGCCTGGCGCGGGTGGTGCCAGGCTGATCACGGCAAGCGCCCATTGATTCAGCGCAAACCCTGCTTCACGTAGCCGGCCTATGATGGCACCCGGATCATCGCAGCCGACACCGCAATGCATACCGCCTATATCTCGCATCCCAGCTTCCTGCTGCATGACATGGGCCCGGGCCATCCGGAATGCCCGCAACGACTCTCCGCAATCAACGACCATCTTCTGATGCGCGGCCTGCTTGACCTGATGCCGCCCTACGACGCCCCGATGGCCACGCGCGAACAAGTGCTGCGGGTGCACGACGCGCTGTATGTCGCCGAACTCGAAGCCGCGTCCCCTGCCAGCGGTTACGTGCATGTCGACCCCGATACCGCGATGAATCCCCACACGCTCAAGGCGGCGTGGCATGCCGCCGGTGCGGCGGTGCAGGGCGCCGAACTGGTGGCGCGCGGCATGGCACGCAGCGCGTTTTGCTGCGTGCGACCGCCCGGCCACCATGCCGAGCGGCACCAGGCCATGGGCTTCTGCTTTTTCAACAACGTGGCGGTGGGCGCGGCCCATGCGCTGGCCGAACTCGGCATCGATCGCGTCGCGCTGATCGATTTCGACGTGCATCACGGCAACGGCAGCGAGAACATTTTCGCCGGCGACGACCGGGTGCTGATGGTCTCGACCTTCCAGCATCCGCTCTATCCCTACAGCGGCGAAATCGCCCTCGGACCGAACATGATCAACGTGCCACTGCCACCACGCTCCAGCGGTGACGCGCTGCGTGCCGCGGTGACCGAGCGCTGGCTGCCGGCATTGCACAAGTTCCAGCCGGAAATGATCTTCATCTCGGCCGGTTTCGATGCCCATCGCGACGACGACATGGCCAACCTGGGCTGGATCGAGGCCGACTACGCCTGGGTCACGCGCGAAATTCTCGGGGTCGCCGAACGCCACGCCGGCGGCCGGGTGGTTTCAATGCTGGAGGGCGGCTACAACCTGCCTGCATTGGCGCGCTCGGTAGCGGCGCACGTCAAGGTGTTGATCGGCGCCGACTAGGCAGCACTCCGTTGGTCCGTCTGGCGGCGCGAGACGGCGCCAAGGCGGTCGGCAGCGCGCTGCCAACCGCCTGCTGTTCCCTACTTGGCTGCCTCCGGCTTGGCGCCCGGCGCCAGGCTGTCGCCCTTGTCGGCTTCCGCCTTGGGCTCCGGCTGCGGCAGGTTGTCGCCGGCCTCGAGCGAATCGACCTTCTCTTCAGGCTTGCCATCGGCGGCCTTGCGGTCCGCCTCGTTCTCAATCATCCGATCGGCGCGCGCCTGTGCGGCCAGGGTCTGCGGCAGCCACATGGCGATCGCCGGGAACATCAGTACCAGCGCCACCGCGAGACACTGGATCACCATGAAGTCGGCCATGCCGCGGTAAATCGTCGACAGGCTCCATTCGCGCACCACCTGCTTCAGGTAATAAGCCGACATCGCCACCGGTGGCGACAAATAGGCCGTCTGCAAGGTGATGGCGACCAGAATGCCGAACCACACCATGTCGTAATTGAGCGCGGCCACCACCGGCTGGAAGATCGGCAGAAAAACGAGGATGATCGCCGGCCACTCGAACGGCCAGCCCAGAAGAAAGATCAGCACGATGATGATGACCAGCATCACCCACGCCGGAAACGGCAGTGACACCAGCAACTGCGTCACCCACTGCGCCGACCCCAGGCGCGAGAACACCGAGCCGAAGATGTTGGAAGCCACCGCCAGAAACAGCACCATGCTGGAGGTGGTCATGGTGCTGATGCAGGCGTTTTTCAGTCCGCCCACGGTGAACTTGCCGTAGGCCAGCGCCAGCAGCAACGCGCCTATGCAGCCGATCGCCGCGGCTTCCGAAGGTGTGGCCAGCCCCCCCAGTATCGAACCCAGGGTGCAGAAGATCAGCATGCCCAGCGGCACCATGCCGAGGAACGCTTCCTTCAACACGATGCCCCAGTCGTTGACCCGCTCGTCCATCGGCACCGGCGGTCCGAGCTTGGGGTTGATGAAGCTGCGCACCATGGTGTAGATGATGTACATACCGGCCAAAAGGAAGCCCGGGCCGAATGCCGCCGCGTAGAGATCGGCCACTGAGACGCCCAGCACCGGGCCCATGACGATCAGCATCACCGAGGGCGGAATCAGGATGCCCAGGGTGCCGCCGGCGGTAATCGCGCCGGCCGCCATGCGGGCATCGTAGCCCGCCTTGATCATGATCGGCGCGGCCATGATGCCAAGCACAGTGACCGCGGCGCCGACAATCCCTGTTGCCATGGCGAAAATGGTCGAGGTCAGGATCACGCCCAGATAGAGCGAACCGCGCACCGGCGCCAGCAGATCGCGGAAGGCCTTGAACAAGCGCTCCATCAGCCCGGCCTGCTCGGTGATGTAGCCCATGAAGATGAAGAGCGGCACCGCCGCCAGCGTTTCCTCTTTCATCATGCCGATGGTCTGAAAGTAGGCCAGGTCGAACACGATGTGCCCGAGGCCTACATAGCCGAACACCATGGCCAGGAACATCAGCGTGAAAGAGATCGGAAAGCCGATGAAGATCACGCCGATCATCACCACCAGCATCACCATGCCCCAGGCTTCGTTGAAGCTCATATGTCGGCCCCTTCCTTCTTTTCATAGGGCACGCCGGTGCGCCAGGCATAGATGCTCTTGATGGTTTCCGCAACGCCCTGCAGCATCAACATGACGGCGGTGATCGGCACCACGAACTTGAACGGCCACAGCAGCGGCCGCCAGGCGGTCTGCTCCGAAGTTTCATTGACGTTGAAAGACTGATAGGCCTCGCCCCAGCCCACATAGAACAGCATGAACATGCCGGGGAAGAAGAAAAACAGGTACGCCAAGGTGTCGATCACGCCTTTTTTGCGCTCGGAAAAATTCTGCCACAGCATGTCGGTGCGAATGTGCGCACCGCGCTTGAGCGTGAACGCCGCGCCCAGCATGAACAGGGTGCCGTAGCACATGTAGGTCATGTCATAGGCCCATTTGGTGGGCGCGTTGAACAGATAGCGCGCGAACACCTCGTAGCCGACCGCCAGTGCCATCGGTACCACGATCCAGGCGACGATGTTGCCGGTGAATTCGGTAAAGGCGTCGATGCCGACGATGACCCGCGCCAAGCCGGGTGAGAGTCCGGGTGCTGCTGCCATGAGAATTTCCCGCGATTTCAAACCGTGCTGACCAAAAAAATCAGGCGGGGCATGCTGGCCCCGCCCGACTGTTGCGTCAATTATTGTTGCTGCAATCTGCCGTTGCCATTACTTCTTGGGCGCGCCCTTGGCGCCGCCCTTGGTCGGCACGCCGGATTCGGAGCCCCAATAGTGATTGGCGGCGAACGAATAGGGCGGGAACATGTAGCGCTTGGCCGGCACCACTTTCGAGGCGTATTCACGCTGCGACTCAATCACTTTCTTGAACACCGGGTTCTTTTCCGACTCTTCCTTGACCAGTTCATCCCAGGCCTTGAGCGTGGCTGTAAGAATGTCGGCAGGCGTGCGGCGGATCTGCACGCCATGCTTGGTGACCAGCTCATCGATCGCTTCGGCGTTCTGCTTCTGCCACCTTGCGCCCCAGGTGATGAATGTGTCCTTGGTGGCCGACTTGATCCACTCCTGTTGCTGCGGGGTAAGGCTTTTCCACACTTCGGTATTGATGATCAGCTCGCCGATCGAGTTGTTCTCATGCATGCCGGGGGTGTAGTGGTACTTGAATACCTGATGCAGACCCAGACGCAGGTCTTCAACCCCGCCCACCCATTCGGCGCAGTCAATCACGCCGCGCTGCGCCGCCGGCAGGATCTCGCCGCCGGGCATGTTGACCACCGCCATGCCCAGCTTGGCATAGACCTCGGCATTCAGGCCGGTCTGGCGGCACTTCAATCCCTTGAAGTCGGCGACCGACTTGATTTCCTTCTTGAACCAGCCCAGCGCCTGCGGGCTCGACGGCAGGATCGGGAAGGCGATCACGTTGAGTTTCAGGGTGTTCTGGTAGAAGTCGTGCCACATGTCCAGCCCGCCGCCTTCATGCAGCCAGCCCATGTAATCCATGTGGTCCATGCCGAAGGGGCCGCCGATCGGGCCCGAGAACAGGGCCGCGGCCTTGTTCTTGCCGACCCAGTAATAGGCCACGCCATGGCCGCCATCGATGACTTTCTTGCTGGTGGCGTCCAGAATCTCGAAGGCCGGCACCACCTGACCTGCCGCCAGCGCCTCGACCTTGAGGGTGCCGGCCGAAAGCTTGTCCATGCGCTCGGCGAAATACTTGAAGTTGTCCTGCAGGGTCAGGCTGGCGGGCCAGGTCGACTGCATCTTGAGCGTGCGCGGCGCCGGTGCGGTCTGCGCGCTCGCGCCGTTGGCGGCCAGGGCGGCCACAAGAGCGCCGGCCATCAGGCCTTTGGTCCACAGTTGTTTCATTCGAATCCCCTCAAAGTGACAGCGTCAGTTAAAAGAAAAGAAAAACATGCAAATCGACAAGGCGCGCATCCTATTCCTGCACCGTGCCGTCGTCAATCGGGATTAGCCCGCCCCTTGCGAATCACCACCGAGGCCGATGCCTTGGCCAGCAGAACGCCATCGAGCGACTGCAGCTCCGCTTCGACGAATGCCATGCTGCGCCCCTGCTTCAATACCCGCCCGATGCCGCGCACCCGGCCGGCCAACACCGGCCGCAAATAGCTGACCTTCATTTCCACCGTTGGCGCCGAGTCGTCCAATCCAAGGCGCGCCAGGATCGCCACGCTGAACACGTCGTCCAGTATGGCGGCGACGATGCCGCCCTGCAGGGTGCCGATCGGGTTCAGGAGATTCGCACCGGGCTCGTATTCGAGCACCACCGTATCGGCCTCGACGCGCGCGCTCCTGAACCCGAGCGTTTGCGAACAGGGTGGCGGCGGCCCGCCTTCGAGCATCCGGCGCAAGGCGTTGCCGGCGGACGCAAGGCCAGTGGCCACGTCGCTCAATACTCCAATATCTTGTCGAGGAAGTTCTTGGCACGTTCGGAACGCGCGTCACGGTTGCCGAAAAACTCGTCCTTCTCGCAATCCTCGATGATCCTGCCCTGGTCCATGAAGACCACCCGGTGCGCTACCTTGCGCGCGAAGCCCATCTCGTGGGTCACACACATCATGGTCATGCCTTCCTGTGCCAGTTGCACCATGACATCAAGCACCTCGCCCACCATCTCGGGGTCGAGCGCGGAAGTAGGCTCGTCGAACAGCATGACGATCGGATCCATCGAGAGAGCGCGCGCGATCGCCACGCGCTGCTGCTGGCCGCCCGACAATTGGCCGGGATACTTGTCCTTGTGTGCCGACAGGCCTACGCGCTCCAAGTACTTGAGGCCGCGCGCCAGCGCATCGTCCTTGGACCGGTTCAAGACCTTGACCTGGGCCAAGGTCAGGTTCTCGGTGACGGTCATGTGCGGAAACAGTTCGAAATTCTGGAAAACCATGCCGCAGCGCGAGCGCAGCTTGGGCAGATCGGTATTGGGATCGCCCACCGAAATACCGTCGACATCGATGCTGCCCTTCTGGAACGGCTCCAGTCCGTTGACCGTCTTGATGAGGGTCGATTTGCCGGAACCCGAGGGCCCGCACACCACCACCACATCGCCCTTGTTGACCTTGGTGGTGCAGTCGGTCAGCACCTGGAAGCTGCCGTACCATTTGCTGACGTTCTTGAATTCGATCATGAAATTTCCCCGTGCGGATGCGTCCGCGAATGGTGCGTTCTAGCGGACGATGGCGATTTTCTTTTGCAGCGCCTTGACCCCGAGAGAGAGGCCGAAGCACATCACGAAATAGGTGACGGCGACGAACAGGTACATCTCCACCAGCCGGCTGTCCCTTTGCGCCACCTTGCCGGCGGCGCCGACGAAGTCGGTGACGTTGAGCAGCGACACCAGCGAGACGTCCTGGAACAGGATGATGGTCTGCGTGAGCAGCACCGGCAGCATGTTGCGAAAGGCCTGCGGCAGAACGATCAACTGCATCGATTGCCAGTAGTTGAGCCCGACCGCATAGGCCGCGGCGACCTGGCCGCGCGAGATGCTCTGGATGCCGGCCCGCATGATCTCGCAGAAGTACGCGCCTTCGAACAGGATGAAGGTGATGTACGCGGACCGGTCCGCGCCCATCGCTATCGGCCGGTCGGCGCCGGTGATCCATTGCAACAGCACCGGCGAAAGGAAGTAGAACCAAAAGATCACCAAGAGGAGCGGGATCGAGCGCATCAGGTTGACGTAGCCGGCCGCCGCCATCGACAAGGCCTTGTTCGACGACAGGCGCGCCATCGCCAGGAGCGTGCCCCAGATGATGCCGCCGATGGCCGCCACCACCGTCAGTTGCAGGGTGTACTCGAGGCCCTTCCACAGGTAGGGCAGGGTTCGGCCGACGATCGAGAAGTCCAGTTCGGTCATCGGACAGATCCGGCCCAAGCCACCGGAAACGGGCCTAGGAATTGGGAGCGCATTCGCATGGTCACACGTTCCCGGCGACAAGGCCCCTGCCTCCGGAGATGAAACCCGGAATTGCGGTACGACGTTCGACAAGGGCCATCACGCGATTCGCAATCAAGGCGATAACGACATAGGCGGCGGTGGCGGCAGCGAAAGCCTCGAAATAGCGAAACGTAAGTTCGCCCATTTCTCTGGTACGAAAGAATAGTTCGACCAGCCCGATTGAATACGCCACAGCCGTATTCTTGATCAGATTCATGAGTTCGGAGGTTAGCGGTGGGATGATGATGCGAAATGCGACGGGCAACAGGACGTAGCGGTAGGTTTGTGCCTGGGACAGTCCCACGGCGTAGCCGGCCATGCGCTGGTCGCGCGGTAGCGCCTGGATGCCTGCACGCACCTGCTCGGCGATTCGCGCCGCAGTGAAAAGGCCTAAGCAAATTATGGCCGTGACGAACTGGTGGGTAGTAGGATCAAGCGTGATGACCCACGTCTTGACCGCCGGGATCAGGCCGGGCAAGACGAAATACCAAACGAAGAACTGCACAATCAAGGGTATGTTGCGGAACAGTTCAACATACGCAGTAGCCACTCGCACCGCAGCTTTGCTTTCCGTGGTTCGAATAACACCCAAAATCGAGCCGAGAACGAAGGCGATGACCCAGGCGAAAACCGCAACAAGCATCGTGTACTTGAGGCCAGACGCCAGACTCAAGAGCCAGGTGCCGTCGCCATCGGGCACCTGCTCAAGCAAGATCGCCAAGTTCATGCTGTTCCTGACACGACGATTCTTGGCTGCGCGCTTATCGCCGCAAGGTACTTCATATCGTCGGCAAGTTTCGCCACCTGCCGACTCGTCCTATACGACCGGAAAGTTTCGGACGTATACGACTCAGACCCCCTTGTCATTGGGTGCGGCAAAGTCGGCCTTGAGTTGCGGGGTCATCGGAAAATTGAGGTTGACCCCTTTGGGCGGAATCGGGCTCAAGTACCACTTGGCGTAGATCTTCTCCATCTCCGGCGACTTGTACAAAGCGGTCAAGGTCTTGTCGACCAGTGCCTTGAACTGCGGATCGTCCTTGCGAAGCATCGGACCATACGGCTCGGCGCGCAGCGATTCGTCGAGAATCTTGTAGTCGGCGGGATTGCGCGCATTGGCGATCTGGCCCGCAAGCAAGATGTCGTCCATCACGAAAGCGGTAACCCGGTCTTCTGCAAGCAGAAGAAAAGACTCTGCGTGATCCTTGCCGTAGATTTCCTTGACGTCGATGTTCTTGGTCTTTTCGAAGTTCTTGAGCAATGGAACGGCGGTGGTGCCCGAGGTGGTCGAGATGTTCTTGCCGTTCAGTTCAACCAGGCTGTTGATGTTGGACGACTTCTTCACCGCAGCCGTGACCTGGATGCGGAAGAAGGTCGGCCCGAATGCCACCAGTTTCTGGCGCTCGACCGAATTGGTGGTGGAACCGCATTCCAGGTCGATGGTGCCGTTTTGCAGAAGCGGAATACGGTTGCTGGAGGTGACCGGCTGGTACACCACCTTCAGGTTGGGCATCTTCAATTCAGCCTTGACCGCGTCGACCACCTTGGCGCAGATATCCATCGAGTAACCGATCGGTTGCTGTTTGTCGTCCAGGTAGGAGAATGGAATCGAGGATTCGCGATGCGCCACCGTCATCTGTCCGGTTTCCTTGATTTTTTTCAGGGTGCCGGTCAAATCCTGCGCATGTAATGCAGGCGCAAAACCCAGCGCGACCACGATGCCCAACAGGGCAGGAAGCATTTTCATGATTTTCAAGTCTCCAAGTTGATACTGCGAATCCGGAAAGTTACGGTGGCGCCAAGCCTGCAGTGCTGGTTGTCGAGCGTCGGACCCGCATGCGCCTGACACCAGCAAGGCATGGTTAGCCTGTTTCAAAACAACCGAAAAGTCTAACAGAGCCTGCCAACACGCGCGAACATGGGGAAACCCTGAAGTATTTTCGGCTCGGCGCACCAGTTTGGTCAGCTCGCCGCACCAATATCGCCCACCCGCGGTTGCGGCCGGGTCAACACATCTGGCTGCAAAATGGCCCGCAGCTTGTTTACATCAAGCAAGCCGCGTTCCACAACCAGTTCCTCGACACTGCGCCCGGTTTCCAGCGCCAGGCGGGCGATCAGCGTGGTGTTTTCGTAGCCGATGTAGGGATTGAGCGCGGTGGCCAGGCCAACTGAAGCGCGCACCCGCGCTTCCAGCAGGGCCCGGTTGGCACTGATGCCGGCGACGCAGTTGTCGGCCAGGGTGCGGCAGCCGGCAGCCAGGTGGCTGATGCTCTTGTAGAGCGAAAAGGCGATGATCGGCTCGAATGCGTTCAACTGCAGCTGGCCGCCTTCAGCGGCCATGGTGATGGTCATGTCGTTGCCGATCACCTCGAACGCGATCTGGTTGACCACCTCGGGAATGATCGGGTTGACCTTGCCCGGCATGATCGATGAGCCGGCGGCACGCGCCGGCAGCCGAATCTCGTTCAAGCCTGCCTGCGGGCCGCTGGACAACAGGCGCAGGTCGTTGCAGCTCTTGGAGAGTTTGACCGCCACCCGCTTCAACACACCCGACAACTGCACAAAGGCGCCGGTATCCTGGGTGGCTTCAACCAGGTTCGGCGCCATCGTCAGCGCCTCGCCCGAGAGCCGGCTCAGATGGCGGCAAGCGCTGCCCGCGTAAGCCGGATCGGTATTGATCCCGGTGCCGATCGCGGTGGCGCCCAGGCTGATCTCGCGCATCAGCACCAGGGCCTCGGCCAGACGCAGTTCGTCCTCGCCCAGCATCACCGCGTAGGTGGAGAATTCCTGGCCGAGCGTCATCGGCACGGCATCCTGCAACTGGGTCCGGCCGATCTTCAGCACGTGGCGGAATTCGAAGGCCTTGGCCTCGAAGGCCGCGCGCAGGTGCGCCATGGCGGCGATCAGCTTCCGGATGGCGAATACCGACATCAGGCGCAGCGCGGTCGGATAGACGTCGTTGGTCGACTGCGAGCAGTTGACGTCCTCGATCGGATGCAAGGCCGCGTAGTCGCCGCGCTGCCGCCCCAGCAACTCAAGGGCACGATTGGCGATGACTTCGTTGGCATTCATGTTGGTGGACGTGCCGGCGCCGCCCTGGATCATGTCGACCACGAATTGGTCGCGCAGCGCGCCGGCCGCGATCTCTTCGCAGGCAGCGATGATGGCCGCGACCTTGGTTTCCGGCAGCAGGCCGAGATCGCGGTTGGCCAGGGTCGCCGCATGCTTGACCAATGCAAGAGCGCGCAACAGGTCGTCGCTTACGCCGATGGGCACGCCTGAAATCGGAAAGTTTTCCAGCGCGCGCAGGGTATGTATGCCCCAGTACGCGCCGGCCGGCACTTCGCGCTCCCCCAGCAGGTCGTGTTCAGTGCGTGTGCTTGTGTTCATGTGCGGCTCCAGAGGTTCGATGGAGCGGAACTTTAGGCGCCGACGCCCACAAAGGCCAATGCTATGTTTTCATCACTTTATGTCTTTTCGGCATAACCTTGACGGCTTCGACCAGATGCTCCCACAAGGCGATTGCCGCGCCCTTGCCCGGGCGACCCGCTGCCGGCTTTTCGCGATACAGGCGGATCTCCATTTCCACCGCCCACTGCGCGCCGGCGCAAGCCAGCTTGCGGCCGCGCACTTCGGCGGCCACCGCGCTCTCTGGCAGAAAGGCCACGCCATGACCGCTCATGGCCATCATCTTGAGCCCCTCCGCCATGTCGGTTTCATAGCGCTTTTCCAGATGCGGCGGCGGCCTGGCATCGGCCAGGATCAGTTCCACCATGCGGCCGAGATAGGCGTTCTGGCCGTAGGAGAGAAACGGCAGGGGCGCATCCGGCGACCCGGGCAAGCTGTAGCGCGGCCGGCCCTGGCGGTCGCATGCCGCGTAGGGCGCGATGCGTTCGCGCCCGAGCAGGAGCATGTCGTAACGCTGGAGATCCAACTGCACCGGCTGGCGCGGATGGTGATAGCACAACAGCAGGTCACAGCCGCCCTCGACCAAGCGCATCACGGCATCGTGCACATTGGCGGCCAGAAGCCGGCTGCGGATCGGACCGAAGCCTTTTTCGATGGCGGTCAGCCATTGCGGAAACCATGTCAACGACAAGGTGTGCGGCGCGGCGAAGTCGATTTCCCCCGCCGTGGCGGCACGCTGGCCGCGCAGCAGTGAACGGGTGCCGGAAATCGCCGCCAGCATCTCCAGGGCCTGCGGATAGAACACTTCGCCAGCCGGCGTCAGGCGTGTCGGATAGGAAGTGCGGTCGATCAGGTCGGCACCGAGCCAGCTTTCGAGCGATCGGATGCGGCGTGAAAAGGCCGGCTGGGTCACGTGGCGCAACTCAGCCGCGCGCGAGAAGCTCCTGGTCTCGGCCAAGGATACGAAGTCTTCAAGCCACTTGGATTCCATGGCCGTGAAGGGTAGCGCGGATCAGGCGGCGCGGGCGACGGCAGGCGCGCCAATATTTCTGGCGGCCGTGATGGTGTGCCGGGCCAGCGCAAATGTGGCATCGACCATGCGAACCGGCATGTCGTCGGCGCTCAGCACCAGCGGAATCTCGGTACACGCCAGCACGATCGCCTCCGCTCCGCTGCTGGCGAGCTTGCGCGCGGCGCTGCGTAACAGCCTGGCAGCGGCAACCATATCGCCCGCCTTGACCGCGGCGATGCCCGGCATGACCAGGTCCCGCATTTCGCCGGCGTCGGGCAACACCCAGTGCCGATCGGCGCCGGGATGTCGCTGGTAGAGCCCATGCTCAAGCGTGGAGGTGGTGCCCAACAGGCCTACTTTTCGCACCGATCCGAGTTCCGCATCGACCGCTTCGACGATATGCATGAGCGGCAGCGAAATCCGCGCTGCCAGGCGCGCATGCCAGAGGTGTGCGGTATTGCACGGCATGGCGATCAAGTCACAACCGCTCGCCTGCAGGCGGCGCGCCGCGGCGAGCAAGGCCGCCAGCGGGTCACAGCCCCGGCCTTCGAGCGCGGCGACGCGGTCGGGAATCTGTGGCGTGGAGTCGACGCTGACCGGATAGTGATCCTGATCATGCTTAACCGGTGTGGCATACACCAGCTTGGCCATGAAATCGGCGGTGGCCAGCGGCCCCATGCCGCCCAGCACGCCGATGCGCGGCAAGGCGGTGATACTGAATTCGAAGGTTTTCATGCAATCAAGATTAAACATTGAAAACGACAAAATCAAATGCCGATTGCGCATCGATTGTGGCGTCTTTGGGGCGGCGCGATGCGCGTTCGGCATCAGAACGCAAGGAATGCCTGGCGCTTACGCCGCGGTGCGCAGCGGCACGGCACCGCCCTGGCCGTCCACTTCCTGGTCGGCTTCCTGCTGCAGGGCCCACATCTGCGCATAGTGTGCGCCGGCCGCCAGCAGTTCATGATGCGTGCCGCGCTCGATGATGCGGCCGCGGTCCATAACGATGATCTGGTGGGCGTCGGCGATGGTCGACAGGCGATGTGCGATGGTAAGCGTGGTACGGTTTTCGGCGATTTTCTTCAACTCGGCCTGAATCGCCTTTTCGGTCTGCGAATCCAGCGCCGAGGTGGCTTCGTCGAAAATCATGATCGCCGGGTTCTTGAGCAAAGCACGGGCGATGGCAACGCGCTGCTTTTCACCGCCGGACAGTTTGAGTCCGCGCTCACCGACCATGGTCTGGTAGCCGGCCGGCAGGGTTTCGACGAAATCGTGAATCGACGCCATGCGCGCGGCGGCATAGACCTCTTCGGCCGAAGCTTCGGTGTTGCCATAGGCGATGTTGTAGAAAATAGTGTCGTTGAACAGGACCGTATCCTGCGGCACGATGCCGATCGCGCGCCGCAGCGAGGCTTGGGTCACGTCGCGAATATCCTGGCCGTCGATCGCGATCCTGCCGCCGGCAAGGCCGGCGGCACCGACGTCATAGAAACGATACAAGAGCCGCGCCAGGGTCGACTTGCCGGACCCGCTGTGCCCGACCACGGCGATGGTGTGCCCCGCCGGAATTTCGAAATCGACGCCGAAAAGGATCTGCCGGTTCGGCTCATAGGCGAAATCGACATGCTCGAAATGCACCGCGGCGCCGCCCAAGGCCAACGCCGGTGCCTGCGGCTTGTCGGCGACCTCACGGTTCTCGTCCAACAGAATGAACATGCGCTCCATGTCCGCCATCGACTGCTTGATCTCGCGGTACAACACGCCCAGAAAGTTGAGCGGGATATAGAGTTGGATCATGAATGCGTTGACCAGCACCAGGTCGCCCAGGGTCATGCTGCCGTTGGCCACGCCGACGGTGGCGCGCCACATGATGGCGGTGACCGCGATGGCGATGATCGCGCTCTGCCCGGTGTTGAGCAGCGACAGCGAGGTCTGGCTCTTGACCGCCGCCGCTTCCCAGCGCGCCATGCTTTGGTCATAGCGCCGTGCTTCATACTCTTCGTTGCCGAAATACTTGACGGTCTCGTAGTTGAGCAGGGAATCGATCGCGCGCACGTTGGCCTTGGAATCCAGGTCGTTCATCGCACGCCTGAAGTTGGTACGCCACTCGGTAACGCCGACCGACCACACGATGTAGGCCACAAGCGCGATCAGGGTAATGACAACAAACCAACTGTCGTACTTCCAGGCCAGGATCGACAACACCAGCGTGATCTCGACGATCGTCGGCAGGATGCTGTAGAGCGTATAGGACACCAGCGACGACACGCCGCGCGACCCGCGTTCGATGTCGCGCGTCATGCCGCCGGTCTGGCGATTGAGGTGGAAGCGCAGCGACAGTGAATGCAGATGGCGAAACACCTCGAGCGAAATGCGCCGCACCGCCGACTGCGTGACACGGGCGAACACGAATTCGCGCAATTCGGTGAAGAGCGTGGTCGACAGGCGCGCCGCACCGTAGGCGATCAACAGGCCCGCGATCACGCCAAAGGCGAGCTTCTCGCCGGAACCGCCGATGACCACACCCAGGCCGTCGACGATTTCCTTCATGATCAGCGGCACGCCGACATTCGTAAGCTTCGCCGCCAGCAGGCATCCGAGCGCGAGCGCCACCCGGCCCTTGTACTGGAGCAGGTAGGGCAGCAGGGTGCGGATGGTGGACCAGGCGCCGAACTGCGGTTTGGTCACGGGCGATGGTTCGCCCCGGGAGAGATGTCGCATGAATTTCCAGGCACATTATCGCGCAAGCGTGGATTGCGATTGAATCGGCGGATTGATGCGGGTAGGATAAGATCGGAAGAATAGCGAAACCGGCGGCGTCGCCGGACGCAAGGAGATGCAATGCTGACCGCGGTAAAGCTGATACAGACCCTGCCCTATGAACAGCAGGCAATCATGCACAAGCTGCGTGAATTGATCATCAACATCGACCCGACCATCGTCGAGACGGTCAAATGGGGCAGCCCGGTGTATTCGCGCGGCCGCAACCTCTTGTCGATCGTGCCGCGCGAAAAGCATGTCGACATGCAGATCTGGGACGGTGTGGCCTTGTGCGACAAGTACCCCATCGTCGAGGGCGAAGGCCAGACCATGCGCCACTTCAAGGTCAAGTACAAGGGCCGCAACGACTTCAAGATGATCGCGGCACTGGTGACCGACGTGCTCAAGCAGGCCAAATAGCGACGCGCATCGCAGCGTGGGCGAAAAGCGCACCGGCAAGCCGGGAAAGGTCCCGCGGCATCTGGATCGCAGCCGCACCGCGCGCGCAGTCGCGTCCTGGCTGATGGCGATGCGCTTATCGCCCGTGCAGTTCATGCTTCCAGCCTGAACGCGCGTGACGCATCACCGCAACGGGGCATTTCCGACCCGGCCATCGCTACCGTTCTTCGTTTGCGCCTTCGCCTGGAATCTCGGCCTGGGCATGACCTACCCGCTGATTCCGCTGTACGCGGACTCGCTGGGCATGTCGGGAGTTGCGATCGGCATGCTGATCGCGCTGCCGGTGGTGTTGCAGATCACCTTCAATCTGATTGGCGGCGCGTTCACCGATCGCATCGGTGGTCGTGCAATGGTGCAAGCCTCCTGCCTGATGATGGCCGCCGGCGCCAGCGCCTACGCCTTCGCCGACAGTTTCGCTTTTCTGATGAGCGCACAGATCATGATGGTGATGTCGCGCGCGATTTTCTGGCCGGCCTCCTGGACCATCGCCGGCAATCTGCAAGGTGAACGCAGCGTACAGATGGGGCGACTCAACGCCACCACCAACTTAGGCCAGATCGTCGGCACTTTTCTGGCCGGGTTTCTGATCACCTGGGCCGGCTTTTCATGGTCGTTCCTGACCCTTGCGGCGGTCGCCGGCGGCGCTTTCGCCGCCATGCTGTGCCACGCCGGTGCTGCACAAACGCCGGCTGGCGCCGCCTCGTCTTCGATGGCACGCTACGGGCGCCTGGTGCGGCTGCGGCCGATGTGGTTCGCCATCATGTGCGCCTATGTGTCGGCGCTGCCATTCTCGCTGAGCGTTTCGTTCTATCCGCTGCTGTTTGACGCCTACGGCTACAGCCACGAACTCAATGGCAGCATCCTCGCACTGCGCGGCGTGGGCGCCGCGATCGCCGGGCTGGTGGTGGCCAGGCTGCTCGATTTTTCGATGAAGGGTGCGGTCGCCTTCGGCGCCGCACTGGTGGTCGCCGTGTCGGTCGCTACCGTCGGCGCCACCGACAACCTTTATGCGGTCGCTGTGATGCTGTTCACCGTTGGGCTGGGTTCGGGCTTGATGTCGCTCAACTTCCAGTTGCTCATCGGCGACTTGAGCACGATCGCCGATCGCGGCTCGGCAAACGCGCTGGGGGGCCTGGGCTGGGGCCTGTCACACTTCACCACACCCTTGTTGATGGGCGTGTTGCGCGATCAGCTCGGCATCGAGTCGGCGTTTCTGTTGCTCGGGGGCTTCGTGGTGTTCTGGTCGCTCGCACTGTTGCTGGTGCATCGCTGGGCGTTTCGAACACCCGCGCGAGTTGAATCCGGAGGCCCGCTATAGCTGGCGGGCGGCGAAGCTGTCGCACTGCTTCATCTCGCCACTTTCGATGCCTTTCCTGAACCAGCGCACGCGCTGCTGCGCCGAACCGTGGGTGAACGAATCCGGGCTGACACCGCGGCCGGCGCTGCGCTGCAAGGTGTCGTCGCCGATCGCGCTTGCCGCCTGCAGCGCCTCTTCAAGATCGCCGCTTTCCAGAATACGACGCGCGCGATTGGCATGGAACGCCCACACGCCGGCCAGGCAGTCGGCCTGCAATTCGAGCCTGACCGACAGGGCGTTGGCCTCGCGTTCAGACACCTTGCGTCGCGCCTGGTCGACCTTGTCGGCTATGCCCAGCAGGTTTTGCACATGGTGACCCACCTCGTGCGCGATCACATAGGCCTGGGCGAAATCACCCGGCGCGTTGAAACGCGTCTTCATCTCTTCGTAGAACGCGAGATCGCTATAGACCTTGCGGTCGCCCAGGCAGTAAAACGGCCCCATCGCCGACTGCCCGGTGCCGCAGGCGGTCGGCGTGGCCGCGCGAAACAGCACCAGCTTGGGCTCCGCGTACTGGCGTCCGGTCTTGGCGAACAGCTCTTTCCAGACGTCCTCGGTATCGGCCAGCACGACCGATACCAGGCGCGCGCCGGCGTCGTCTCTGGGCGGTGCCTTGGCCGGGCCCTGCTGCACCATGGTCGCGCCACCACCATCGCCGCCGGACAGGAGCGACAGCACGGTCAGCGGGTTGCTGCCCAGAAAGTAGGCGGCCACCAGTGCGATGGCGATGCTGCCGATACCCAGCTTGCCGCCCATCAGCGGCAGACCGCCCCGCCCGCCCCCCGAAGAAACCTGGTCGCGCCGGTCCAGGACGTTGCTGCTTTCCCTGCCTTCATCCAGCCGCATGGCACTCGCCCGTCAACGATGGAGAGCGGATTGTATGCAGGCAGCCGGCAAGCGCCTGTGGCAGCCCCCAAAAAGTAAGTGCGCCCTGCCGGGCGCACCAAGAAAATCGGCCGCGATTCTCGCGGCCGTCGTTTTGCGACGCACCCCGCCCTATCAGGGAGCGGTGGCTTGTCGACTTGCCATCAAACCTGGCGGGTATCCCCGCGAACGTTCAATGAAAGGATTATGAGCGTCGCGGATGTCTGTTGTGTGACTGAATAGTAGCCCTTTGCGGCACCTGATCAATGGATCGCAACAAAAGTTCACGATCCGCGATGCGGCCGGTCCTGCTTGCCGTCATGGTTCACATCATGCTGGCGGTCATGCTTTTCACGCCGGATCTGGCGCGACTGCACATCCTGTGCGT
>JAYTDE010000499.1:0-14137 GCA_043736195.1 Burkholderiales bacterium
ACCGTGAACGCCCGTACCTGCTTGATCGTCGGAATGGTCATGGCGGTCTCGTGGTTTGATCCGGCGATTCTCGCATACCGCCCGCGCCCCCACTCCTGCAGTGCAAAGGCGCGGCCGGGAACGTGGATCACGGCGCGGGAGCAGTGTGGCAAACCGACCGGCGGGACGTTCCGTTGCAACAGGCTGCTTTGCGAAGCAAGTCGCAAAGCAAACCGAGCCTGCCCATCCTTTTGACCTTGTCAATCCGTAGCCGATCACGGAATCGACATTCCTGAGTCCGCACCTCGTACTCCTCCATCAGGCAGGCTGTCCGCAACTCCAGTACCGCGAAACGGAAGTTTCGACACAAAATGAAAGTGATGGATTCGGGCTCAGGGCTAGGCGCAAACCGCAGCCTTAGCCGTAGCTATGGCTGCAGTTTGCAACAACGCCACAAGTCCGAAGACGCGCTTTCATGTGGCGAAATTTTCGTGCCACGGACCTGGTGCCACTGCGGAACGGAATATGTGTAACTCGCGGGCGCCGTCTTGTATCAGGCCACATAGACGGGCCTCTCGCTGCTGCCGACAGCTTGGCATGACTCCGCTTCACACGGCTGCTTGCAGCCACGCCGCACGCTCCTGCACGACCGGGTTGACGCGCCCGGCAACAAAATCGAGCTCTTCCTGAGTCAACATGGTTCGCAGTTCGTCTACCAGCGCCGGCGCCGCCTCGCGCATGCTTGCAGTCATGCGCGCCGCCTCGCTTGCAAGGTAGGCTGGCGTAACACCCGCGAGGCGCGCCAGCTCGCGCCAATGCGCTGCCCCGAACCAACCGGGACGGTATTCGTCGAGGAGGCCCATTGATTGCGGCTGCGCAGGCAGGTAGGGCGCCACGCTGAGCAGATCGTAGAGCGGCGCCACCTGCCACTGGCGCGCGTCGGGCCGCCACAGGAAAGAATGATTCTTGGCGTGCGCGTCCGCGTTGCCGATCAGGAAATTGAACAACCAGGCACGCAGCAGCACGCGCCGCGCCAGCGCCGGCACGCCGGTGTGGGCACAGGCGGCGAACAAGCCGGCAGTGTCGATGCCGCCTTCGCTGCCGTATTTGTTCCCGCGCGGCTGATCCAGCATTTGGCACAGGTCGATCTGATGCAGGCGCGTGACGCTTGCATGCGCCCCTTTGTCACCGGCACCGCGCTTGATCCCGCCTGAGTCGGCAACGCGGTCAAAGCGCGCCACCACCAGCACCCGCACGCCGCCAAAGGTATGAATCGACGACTCCGCCACCGGCAATCCCACAACGCGCGCCAGCCGTGCGCAGGCAAATTCGTTGGCGGGCAACACCGCAAAGCGACTGTCGGTGCTGGCGGGTTTGAAGATGTGTGTCGAAGCGGCGCGCCCCAGTGGAATCTTCAGGCGCTCGTCAGCCGTGGCAGCCGCAGGGTCGAACCACAAGGCAAACTTGTCCTGCGCACCGGCCAGCGACAGACGCGGCGCATGCGGAGTGAACGCGATGGCTGCCGCGCTGCGGCGTGACTCGGCCACCCTCGCCTCAAACTCGTCCCAGGCCAGTGGCACATAGCGCGCATCTCCCAGTTTGTCGGGCGCAAGTGCGTAGGCACCGGCCAACTCCTGGCCGAGCACAGCGAGAAGTTCAGCTTGAGTGCGCGGAACCGGCGAAAAGCTGCGCGCAACCCGCTCGGCATGTGGCGGCTCGGGCAAATAATTGACAAAAAAATCGCGCACGGCAGGCGCCGCCATGGATGCAAGCACAGGTGCTACGACGGGCGGCGCGCTGGTCGAGACATTGGATGCGACGGCGGACGCGCGCGCCGGATTGAGGTGCGGCGCAAGCGGCACTGCCGGCATGACATCAAAGTCCAGCCGCCAGTCGCCGCGCGGAGCAGCGCCGCCATCGTCGGTGGTGTCAAGCCAGCCTACCGCTTGCTCATTGCAAAACAGCCGCAGCTTCATGTTTGCGCCATCGCGCCCACCGGTGCGCCAGGCTGCAGCACGAGCTGCAATCCGAGTTGCGCGGCAACATGCAGCGCCTTGTCGAGCTGGATCGTGGCTTTGCCGTTCTCCAGATGACTCAGGAAAGGCGCGCTTACGCCGCACAGTGCCGCGGCCTCTGCCTGCGTGAGGCCCGCCCGCCTGCGCGCCTCACGCACCGTGCGGCCGAATTGCTGACTGGTCATGTATAAACGATCAACTATAAATTAATGAAAATAGAGAATTTCATTCAACATATAAACGAACGAATATATTATCACGAGGAGTGCACGATCATGAAAAATTATAAAAGATCGATTATGTTGGCGCTGTCGCCGCTGCTCTGCATGATCGCTGCAGGCGCAGCACCGTCCGAGACCACGTTCGGGACGGCGGCGCTGCTGGCGTCGGAGTGTAGCCACAGCCCATTGCGGTAGGTGAACGCCATGTAGAGCGCGCCACCGGGGCGCCCGGTGCGGTCCTGAAGCCTGCCGCAAGGCGGAGGCGGCAGCCGCCGCCTCACCCACGGATGCCTTCAGCCGAACAACACCTGCATGCGCGGATCGACGATCGCCACCGCGCGCGTCCAGCCGGCGGAGGCGCCGCGGATCTTGTGCGGAAAGCAGGAAATGATGAAGCCGTCATCCGGCAACGCTTCAAGATTGTGCAGCTTCTCGATGTGGCAGTAACCGATGTCACGCCCGGCCTTGTGCCCTTCCCAGATCAGCGAGGCGTCATGGGTGGCGGCGTACTTCTGCGCGGTGTAGACAAACGGCGCGTCCCAGCTCCAGGCGTCGGTGCCGGTCAGGCGCACCCCGCGCTCCAGCAGGTACATGGTGGCCTCGTAACCCATGCCGCAGCCGGCGCTGACGTAATCGTTGTTGCCGTAGCGTGATCCCGCACGCGTGTTGACGACCACGATTTCCAGCGGCTTCAAGGCGTGGCCGATGCGCTTGAGTTCGGCTTCCACATCCTCTGCGGTCACCACATAGCCGTCGGCGAAATGGCGGAAGTCGAGCTTGACGCCGGGCTGGAAGCACCAGTCGAGATCGACTTCATCGATCGAGATGGCGCGCTCGCCCTTGTTCATGGTCGGGTGAAAGTGATAAGGCGCATCCAGATGCGTGCCGTTGTGGGTCGACAGCGACACCTGTTCGACTGCCCATACGGCGGAATCCGGCAGGTCCTCCTGCTTCAGGCCCGGGAAGAAAGGTGCCATCTGGTGAAACGAGTTCTCGTGATTGAAGTACTCGATCTTCGGCGCGAACGCCGGCGGGTCCGAGATGACGTCGTTTTCGAGGTAGATGGAAAGGTCGATGATTTTTCGGGTCATGATGAAATGGGCTGTGGAGGTCAGACAACAGGTGCCGGCTGATGTGAAACAGGCATGTGGGCCTGCGGGAATACGGGCCTTGCGGCGACGCAGGGTCCAGTCTGCCACAAGCGGCCACCCGTGGTCGCGTTCCGGCACCATCGATGCAGGTACCGCGCGCTTGGCGCCCTACCCTGCGACCGCTCTACGCGTTAGGCCGCCAGATCGTCCAGAGCCTGCCCGAGCATCTTGGCGGGAACGCTGGGCTTTTTCAGCGCCTGTACCAGGCGTTGCGTCGGAGCGAACGTGAGTTTGGCCTTCTCGCGGCGCAGGCCTTCGCCGATATACGATTTGAGCAGCGCCTGATAGCCGCTGTAGCGGTCTGCGGCGCGAGTTCCTTGAGGCTTTCCACCACATCGATCGGAATGCGCAATGTGATCGGGGATATGGAACGGTCTTTGACGAGTCGTTTCTTGATGCGCTCAGGAATCATGCCGTATAAGTTCCGCACCAGTAGCCTTGCGGCCGGCGTCAACACGAACCGATGCGCGGATTTCACTGGCTTGGCGCTGCGCCGATGCTGCCCGGAACTTGTCTGGCTACGCGGCCGATGACAAAATCGAGACGGGCCTGAGAGCCTCTCCCAGAGCCATTCTTGCGGCTGGATTGGCCGGGAGTGGCTCCTGGAGTCATTCCTGGCCATGCGGTCCCTCCTGATAGTTGCTAAACAAAATGCTAAATTGTTTAGCAACCTAAATGTGCCCGCAGGGCCGGTGCCGACATGTCCGTGCGCTATACCGAACTGCCGCTTGCCGGGCAGACCGCCTATGCCGAGCTTGCCGAGCAGACCCGCGCGCTTGAGCTGACATCCTCGCTGGAACGCCTGCCGGGCAGTTTTCAGCGGATGGCGCGCAAGGGTATCGACTACTGGTACTACGGTTACCGCGACATGGATCAGAAGGTGCGCATGGCCTATGTCGGGCCGGACAGCGAGCGCGTGCGGGCGCTGGTCGAAAAGCTGCCCACTCGCCGCGCGGTCAAGCCGCTGGCCGCACAGGCGCAGGCGGCTCTGGCGCTGGGATGCGCCGCCACCGCGCCGAAGCACTTTCGCATCGTCAAACGCCTGTCCGAATACGGATTCTTTCGCGCCGGCGGCATCCTGATCGGCACCCATGCCTTTCTCGCAATGGGGAACATGCTGGGGCTGCGCTGGAATGAAGGCGCCGCCACGCTCGATGTGGACTTTGCCCACGCGGGACGCAACGTGTCGCTGGCCCTGCCGGCGGATCTCAAGATCGACGTGCATGGCGCGCTCGAATCCCTGGAAATGGGTCTGCTGCCGATCACGCAGTTTGACGGCAAGGCTGGTGCCCAATATCGCAACCCCGCAGATCAGGAACTGCGTCTCGATTTCGTCACCAGCGCCACACGCGGCGGCAAACCGGTTGTGATGCCGGAGTTGAACCTCACGCTGGAGCCGCTCAAGTTCATGGAGTTTTCGCTGGAAGGCACCACGCAGGCGGTGCTGCTGGGCAACACCGGTGCATGCCTGGTCAATATTCCGGCCCCCGAGCGCTACGCCATTCACAAACTGATCGTCTATGGCGAGCGGCCGCCCGCGCAACGCACCAAGGCCGTCAAGGACCTACTGCAGGCGGGTGCGCTGGCAAGCTACTTTCTGCACAATGGTCGTGAACGTGAATTCAATCGATCCTGGCGCGATGCGATCGGGCGCGGGCGCGGCTGGCGCACCCGAGCGGTGCAGGGAAAGAATGCGTTGTTGCACATGGCGCCGGAGCTTGATCGGCCCAAGCTATGGCGCGAGGGGCCTCGCTAAGGTTTGGCCATTTCCAATATTCGAGTCGTCTCCCGTGCGTCACCCCTGTTTCGCGATCACGGCGCGGCTCGGCAATCAGGGCGAGTCCACGCTCAAGGACGTTCTTGCGGGCGCGGCGCCGTTCGTAGTAATGTTGCCGATCGTTATGCTGCTGGTGATCGCTTTTCCGCAATTGGCCAACGCGCTGCTTTAGCGCTTTTTAATGGAGAGACGCACATGGTTTTGGCGATTCGCAGGGTCGTGACCGGTCACGACAAGAACGGCAAGTCGGTTTTCTTAATCGACGGCCCGGCGCCCAACGTCAAGGAGATGGCATCCATGCCGGGCCTGGCGTTGACCGATTTGTGGGAGACCAGAGGCACACCCGCCGACAATGGCGGCGACGCCGATGCGGCGGCGCGCCCGATCCGGCTCGAACCACCGCCCCGGGGCAGCATCCTGCGCATCGTGGAGTTTCCGCCGGATGCCGCCTGGCGCGGCAATGCAGACTCGCTGGAAGCCTTCAAGTCGATCGGCGCCGGCCATGCCAAGGACCAGTCCAACAGCGATCCGATGATGCACACCACCGCCACCATCGATTACCTGATCGTCCTCAAGGGCGAAATCGTTGCCATACTCGATACAGGCGAGACCCTGCTCAAGGCCGGCGACATCATGATCCAGCGCGGCACCAACCATTCATGGAGTGTGCGCGGCACCGAGCCCTGCATCGTGGCGGCGATCCTGATCGATGCCAAGCCACTGGGCCTGGCGGCCAAAGTCGCGCAGGCACGGCGAAAATCGGGGACTGCCAGGAAGACTGCGGCCAAAAAACCGGCTGCCAAAGGCAAGGCCGCACCTGCGAAAAAACCGGCTGCGGCAAAGAAGGCCAAGCCGGCGAAGAAAGGCTCCGCCGCGAAAAAGGCCACGGCAACCAAGACTGTTGGCAGGACGCAGGGCAAGCGTGCGGCAAAGAAGTCGGGTAAACGCCGGTAGACCCGATCCAAGCTGAAGAACGAAAAAGCCGGGAATCTCCCGGCTTTTTCGTCTGGTTCGCAGCGGTCTGCGGGCGACTGCTTATGCGATCACAGGCGCGCCGGTCTTGGCGCGCATTTCGTCCAGGCTGACCCCTGTGGCCAGTTCAACCAGCTTCAGGCCCTGCGGGGTGACGTCGAGCACACCCAGGTCGGTGATGATGCGATTGACCACGCCCACACCGGTCAGCGGCAGATCGCACTTCTTCAAGATCTTGTGCACATCACCCTTGGCCACATGCTCCATCAGCACCAGCACGCGGCCCACACCGGCCACCAGGTCCATGGCGCCGCCCATGCCCTTGATCATCTTGCCGGGGATCATCCAGTTGGCCAGGTCGCCGTGTTCGGAGACCTGCATCGCGCCCAGGATGGCCAGGTTGATCTTGCCGCCGCGGATCATGCCGAACGAATCAGCGGAGGAGAAAATCGAGGAGCCGGGCAGCGTGGTCACGGTCTGCTTGCCGGCGTTGATCATGTCGGGGTCGATCTCGTCCTCGGTCGGGAACGGCCCGATACCCAACAGGCCGTTCTCCGATTGCAGCCACACTTCAATGCCCTTGGGCACATGGTTGGCCACCAGCGTGGGCAGGCCGATACCCAGGTTGACGTAGAAGCCGTCCTGCAATTCCTGCGCCGCGCGTGCGGCCATCTCGTCACGATTCCATGCCATGATCGCTGGTCCTTATTTGGGGCGCGTGGTGCGCTGTTCGATGCGCTTTTCCGGGCTCGCGTTGACCACGATCCGGTGCACGAAAATGCCCGGCGTGTGGATCTGGTCGGGGTCAAGTTCGCCGGTCTCGACCAACACCTCGACCTCGGCCACGGTGATCTTGCCTGCCATCGCCACATTCGGATTGAAGTTGCGCGCGGTCTTGCGATACACGAGGTTGCCGGACTTGTCGCCCTTCCAGGCCTTGACCAGGGCGACATCGGGTACCAGCGAGCGTTCCATCAGGTAGCGCTGGCCATCGAACTCGCGCTCCTCCTTGCCTTCCGCGATCAGGGTGCCGACACCGGTCTTGGTGAAAAACGCGGGAATCCCGCAGCCGCCGGCGCGCAGCTTCTCGGCCAGCGTGCCTTGCGGGGTGAATTCAAGGGCGAGTTCGCCGGCTAAGTATTGACGCTCGAATTCCTTGTTTTCGCCCACGTAGGAGGCGATCATCTTCTTCACCTGCCGCGTGCCCAAGAGGATGCCCAGGCCGAAGCCGTCGACCCCTGCGTTGTTCGACACCGCCGTCAGGTTCTGTACGCCCAGATCGCGCACCGCGGCGATCAGCGCCTCGGGAATGCCGCACAGGCCGAAGCCGCCGACCCCGATCATGTGGCCGTCCTTGAGAACCCCTTCGAGCGCCTGGCGGGCACTGCCGTATACCTTGTTCATGTCGATATCCCGTCTGAAACCTGATTGTTCAAACCCGCCTGCCCGCACTACCCGCCGATCGCTTCAGCCGGCGCGCAATTCCGGCAGGTTGCGGAACAATTCGAGCGCTTCCGGGTTGGCCAGCGCCTCGATGTTCTTGACCGGCAGATTGTGCACCACGTCACGCACCGCCAGTTCGACCAGCTTGCCGCTGCGCGTGCGCGGAATGTCATCGACCTGAATCACCTTGGCAGGCGCATGTTGCGCGGTGGTATGCACGCGGATCTGCTGCTTGATCTTTTCGATCAGCGCCGAATCCAGGTCGAGGCCCTCGCGCAGGCGCACGAACAGCACGATGCGCACGTCACCGCGACGCCCTGGCGGCCAATCCTGCGCGATCACCAGTGATTCGGTGACCTCGTCCAGACTTTCGACATGACGGTAGATTTCGCCGGTGCCGATGCGCACGCCACCCGGATTCAACACCGCGTCGGAGCGGCCATGAATGATCAGGCCGCCGGATGGGGTGCGCTCGACGTAGTCACCGTGACGCCACACATTCGGATAGGTATCGAAATACGCGGCGTTGAACTTGGAACCATCGTCGTCGTTCCAGAAACCGACCGGCACCGACGGAAACGGCTTGACGCACACCAGTTCGCCCTTCTTGCCGGCAGCCGCCGCTCGCCCGCGCTCATCAAATACCCGCACGTCGACACCCAGCGCATTGCCGGCACATTCGCCACGCCGCACCGGCAACACCGGGTTGCCGAGCACGAAGCAGCCGCAGATATCGGTGCCGCCGGAAATCGAGCCCAGCATCACGTCCTGCTTGATCGCCTGGTAGACAAAATCGAAGGATTCGGGTGCCAGCGGCGAACCGGTCGAAAGCACTACCCGCAGGCGATTGAGTTCGTGGGTTTCACGCGGACGAAAGCGGATCTTGGCCAGTGCATCGATGTACTTGGCCGAGGTGCCGAAATGGGTAATCTTCTCGGACTGCGCCATGTCCCACAGAATGCCGCCGCGCCGCAGGAACGGTGAGCCGTCATACAGGATCAAAGTCGCGCCCGAGGCCAGGCCGGTCACCAGCCAGTTCCACATCATCCAGCCGCAGTTGGTGGAATAAAACAGGCGGTCGCCAGGCCGCACGTCACAGTGCAGTTGATGCTCGGTCAAGTGCTTGAGCAGCACACCGCCGGCGCTGTGCACGATGCACTTGGGCACGCCGGTGGTGCCCGACGAATACAGGATCAACAGCGGTTGCTCGAACGGCAGCATGTTGTATTCGACCGGGCCGGCCTTGTAGGGCGCGGTGAATTCGGGCCAGGTCAGTGCGCGCGGCACGCCGTCGACATTCGGCGAGGCCGAGATATAGGGCACGATCACCGCCTCGCGCACCGATGGCAGCTTGGTGACGATTTCCGAAATCTTGTCGAGCAGGTCGATGACCTTGCCGTTGTAGTAAAACCCGTCCGGCGCGAACAAAACCTTGGGTTCGACCTGACCAAAACGGTCGATCACGCCCTGGATGCCGAAATCCGGCGAGCACGAGGTCCAGATCGCGCCCAGGCTGGCGGTGGCGATCATGCCGATCACCGCCTCCGGCATATTCGGCATGACAGCGGCGACGCGATCCCCCTGGCGTACCCCGGCGGCCTTCAGGCCCTGCGCACAGCGCGACACCTGGTTATTGAGTTCCGCCCAGGTGACCTTGCGCTTGACCTTGTCTTCGCCCCAGAAAATCATGGCTTCGGAACTGTCGTGCTTGCGCAGCAGGTTTTGCGCGAAATTGAGCCGCATGCCGGGAAACCACTTGGCCCCGGGCAGGCGATCGCCATCCACCAGGGCGCCGGCCTTCAGGCCAACCGGTGCACGCACCCCCTTGCGCGGTTCGACTGCCACGCCGATCACTCCCAACTGCTCCCATACCGATTGCCAGAACTGCGCGGGCTGATCGATTGACCACTTGTAGAAGTCGGGATAGGTGTTGAGCTTGAGCTTCCAGCGCTTGATCGCGGTTCGCGCGAAATGCGTGAGATTGGCTTTTTCCAGCGCCGCCTGGCTGGGCTCCCACAATATTTGATTGTTGTCGGTCATCATTCTGTACGGCTCACCATGTCGCATATGCGGCACACCTTAGTTGCTGCCAAGTCGTTCTCTGACCGGCGCGGGAAACGAAACGGGACGACCCGTTTGATTGCTGATCCACACGAACAACGCCTCTCCAGTGGCGTAGATCGTCTGCGGATCGTCGGTACGGCGTATTTCGTAATACGTCGGCATGCTTGAACGTCCGATCTTGCCCGCGTAGACCCGCACCTCAACCTGGCCGGGATACTTCAGCGGCCGCTTGAAGCGGCAACCTGCTGTCGCGATCACCGGCCCCTCGGACTGGTCCGCCGTGTTGCCGACGCCCCATGAATCGATCCAGCTGATCCGTGCTTGCTCCATGTAACGGAAATACACGGTATTGTTCACGTGCAACATCGCGTCCATGTCGCCCCAGCGTATCGCCATCACTTCGCTGTGCACCTGCCGGTAGGTGTCCGGCAGGGCATTCGGGACCGGGTTGGTATCCGCCATCGCAGCTTCGGTTCATGGTGCCCGCTTTAAGGGTGCTTGCGGACTGCATTGGGCCGCGTTCTGTTGCTACGCGGCAAAACCCAAAATTATATGCATTTTTGCCTAAAAAACAATCGATTAAATTGCATCCTCGGGCTTGACAGCGGACAATTTTGCGAGAACAGGGTCGTGAAAAATCGGCGAACCGGCAGCGCCGCGAGGCAGCCAGAATCGGCTTCCGGCTGCTTGCAAGCTCAATGAATCAAAGACTTAAACATGACCGTGCGCCTCCTAACAGGGTCGTTGGCAGGCGCATACCAAGGGCTCGACGCCCGCGTCACTCGCAAACCTGCCGGCCTTTACCCCCAACTTGCGCAACAGATTGTCACGATTAAGCGCAAACCGGCGGCCACAGCGCCTGAACCTGCGATTTTCGGGCGACACGCGCCTGCTCTTGCTCGCGGCGATCGGCGACCTGGAGCACCGCGGCGCTGGAGCGTCCGCGCCCGGATCGTTGCCCGCGCTCAGCCGGCTGCCATGCCGTCGTCAGCCGTCACCACCGCACCATTGATGAACCCGGATGCATCGGATGCCATCAAAAGCAGCAATCCATCCAGATCTTCCGGTTTGCCGACCCGGCGCCGTGGCAGCATGCTGACCAGCTTTTGCCCGCCCTCGGTGGCGAAATAGACGGCGTTGATCTCGGTCTCGATGTAACCCGGGCAGATGGCGTTGACATTGATGCCGTAGCGCCCCCACTCGACCGACATCGCACGCGTCATGTGGATCACCGCTGCCTTGGACATACTGTAGACCGACAGTTGCGACAAGGCGCGCATACCGGCCACCGAGGCGATATTGATGATGCGGCCGGGCGTCTTGCCGGCGATCATCACGCGCGCGGCCTGCTGCGCCATGAAGAACGCGCCCTTGGTGTTGGTGCTCATGATGTAGTCGAAATCCTCCTCGGTTACGTCTAGCACCCGCCCTTGCGCCGACACGCCGGAGTTGTTGACCAGTATGTCAATGCGCTTCAAATCGCTCTCGACCTGACCCACGCAGGCACGGATGCTCTGCACACTGGTGACATCGAGCTGGTATACGTGTGCTTCGCCTCCTTCGGAAGCGATCTCGGCGCGCAGCTCCTTGAGCCGCTCGACCCGGCGCGCCGCGACCGCCACGGTGGCGCCCGCATCGGCCAGCACCTTGGCGAAACGTGCACCCAGCCCGGAAGAGGCACCGGTCACCAGCGCGACCTTGCCCGAAAGATTGAATTCAACTGTCATGATCAAGGCTTTTCGTGATGGAGTGAAGGTGTGCAGTGTAATCCCGCTGCCGCAGGACCTTCAAATCCGAACCTGCCACTTTGGCCCCAAAGGCTACAATTTGAGGCCGATGGCTTCGTCATCGAGGCGTGATCCACATTTTCGCAAGCGAGCTCCCACCCCCATGTCACAGCTTTTCAGCCCTATCAGCTTAGCCGGGCTCACCCTGGCCAACCGCATCGTTGTTTCACCCATGTGCCAGTACTCCGCCGTCGACGGCGACGCCCAGGACTGGCATTTGATGCATCTCGGGGCACTCGCGATTTCCGGCGCCGGCATGCTGGTCATCGAAGCCACCGCGACTTCCGCCGAAGGGCGCATCACCCCAAGCTGCCTGGGCCTGTATTCGGACAGCAACGAAGCCGCGCTTCTACGCGTGCTCGGCGCGATTCGCGCCCATTCGGCGATACCGATCGCCATGCAGATCGGCCACGCCGGCCGCAAGGCCTCCAGTGAAGAACCATGGAACGGCGGCGGACTGATCGCCGTTGACGCGCCGCGCGGCTGGCAGCCGCTCGGGCCGTCGGCGCTTGCGCAAATGCCGGGCGAGGCGCCGGCGCGCGCCATGAGCGTGGCTGAAATCCGCGATGTGGTGGCGCAGTTCGTTGCCACCGCGGCACGCGCGCATCGGCTCGGCATCGAGGCGCTCGAATTGCATGCAGCGCACGGCTACCTGCTGCACTCCTTCCTGTCGCCACTGGCCAACCGGCGTGACGACGCCTACGGCGGATCGCTTACAAACCGCATGCGCCTGCCGCTAGAGATATTCGACGCGGTGCGCGCGGTGTGGCCGGCTGCCAAGCCGTTGGGCGTGCGCATCTCGGCGTCCGACTGGGTCGAGGGCGGCTGGGATATCGACCAGTCGATTCAGCTGGCCGGCGAACTCAAGGCGCGCGGCTGCAACTGGCTCGACTGCTCGTCGGGCGGGGTCGCGCCGGCCCTGCAAAAAATCACCCTCGGGCCGGGCTACCAGGTGCCGTTCGCAGACGCCATTCGGAAGGCGGTGCCCGACCTGCCGATCATCGCCATCGGCCTGATCACCGATCCGCATCAGGCCGAGGAAATCATTGCTTCCGGCAAGGCGGACATGGTGGCCCTGGCGCGCGGGCTGTTGTACAACCCGCGCTGGCCTTGGCATGCGGCGGCCGCGCTCGGTGCCAGCATCCCGGCGCCGAAGCAATATTGGCGCTGCGCGCCGCGCGAGTTTCCGAATGTACTTGGGCAAGTCAAGACCGGCGCACGCTGAAATCATCCCCTGGATGGCAGGCATCACAAGCACCCTCGCGGCACCCGTGTCGCCAAGACAATGAAGGAGTTGCCATGACCCGCGAAGTGATGGAATACGACGTGCTGATCGTGGGCGGCGGCCCGGCCGGGCTGGCCGCCGGCATCCGCCTGAAACAGCTGGCCGCCGAGAAGGGCGGCGAGATCAATGTGTGCGTGATCGAGAAGGGTTCGGAAATCGGCGCCCATATTCTGTCCGGTGCGGTGATGGACCCGCAGGCGATCAATGAGTTGTGGCCAAACTGGAAGGAAGACGGCGCGCCGCTCAACCAGCCGGTGACCGAAGACCGTTTCATGTTCCTGACCGAGGCCGGCGGCTTCAAGGTGCCGAATTTCGCGTTGCCCGCCAACTTTCAGAACCATGGCAATTACGTGGTGAGCCTGGGCAACGTGTGCCGCTGGCTCGGCACCAGGGCCGAGGAACTGGGTGTGGAAATCTACCCCGGCTTCGCCGGCGCCGAAGTTCTGTTCGATGCGGCCGGCGCGGTCAAGGGTGTGGCCACCGGCGACATGGGTGTGGGCCGCGACGGCGCCCACACCGACAATTTTCAAAACGGCATGGAACTGCATGCAAAGTACACCTTCTTCGCCGAAGGCTGTCGCGGCCATCTGGGCAAGCAGCTGATGGAGAAGTACCGCCTGCGCGAAGGCATCGACCCGCAGGTGTACGGCATCGGCCTGAAGGAATTGTGGGAGGTCGACCCGGCGCAACATGTGCCGGGCCTGGTGCTGCATACCGCCGGCTGGCCGCTGGATCGCGCCACCTATGGCGGCTCCTACCTGTATCACCTCGAAAACAACCTGGTCTCGGTGGGGTTTGTGGTCGGCCTGGGCTACGAGAATCCGTATCTCTCGCCCTTCGAGGAATTCCAGCGCTACAAGCTGCACCCGAAGATTCGCCCGTTCTTCGAGGGCGGCAAACGGATTTCCTACGGCGCGCGCGCGATTGCCGCCGGCGGCCTGCAATCGCTGTGCAAGCTGACTTTTCCGGGCGGCGTGCTCATTGGCGACGATGCCGGCTTCCTCAACGCCTCGCGCATCAAGGGCAGCCACGCGGCGATAAAAACCGGCATGCTGGCGGCCGATGCCGCCTATGCCGCGGTCGCCGCCGGGCGCGCTCACGACGAGCTGATCGAGTATCCGGCGGCGTTCCGCGACAGTTGGCTGCACACCGAACTGCACAAGGCACGCAATTTCAAGCAATGGATGAGCAAGGGCCTGGTAAGCGGCACGCTGATGGTGGGCATCGAACAAAAGCTGCTGGGTGGCAACGTGCCGTGGACCCTCAAGCACAACTTCGCCGACCATGACTGCCTGAAGCCCGCGGCCGAATGCGCGCCCATCGCCTACCCCAAGCCGGACGGCCAGATCAGCTTCGACAAGCTTTCCTCGGTGTTCATTTCCAACACCAACCATGAGGAAAACCAGCCGATCCACCTGACGCTCAGGGATGCATCGATTCCGG
>JAYTDE010000500.1:0-3643 GCA_043736195.1 Burkholderiales bacterium
GGCCTGGCACGGCAGCACCTGGACCGCCGACCGCAGCATCGCCTGGCTGCGCGGGCGTGACGCCGACAAGCCGTTTTGCCTGTGGGCCTCGTTCGGCGACCCGCATCATCCCTTTGACTGCCCGGCGCCCTGGAGCGGCCTGTACCGGCCGCAGGAGATTGCCCTGCCCAAACACCGCGTGCCGGATCTGGAGCGGCGGCCGTGGTGGCACAAGGCCGCGCTCGAAGGCGAACCGCAGCTGGCCGACCCGGTGATGAAGCGCTTTCGCGCGCAGGGCTCGCGCGTGCCGCCGCAGACCGATGAGCAACTGCGCCACATGACCGCCAACTACTACGGCATGATCTCGCTCCTCGACCACAGTGTCGGGCGCATACTCGATTGCGTGCGCGATCTCGGCCTGGAAGGCGACACGCTGGTGGTTTTCACCACCGACCACGGCGAACTGCTGGGCAACCACGGCCTCTACCTCAAGCACCCGATCGCCTATGAAGACCTGCTGCGCATCGGCCTCATCATGCGCGGGCCCGGTGTCGCGGCTGGCGGCCGCGTGAGCGAGGTGGTGTCCACCCTCGACCTGGCGCAGACCTTCCAGCAGGTGGCCGATGTGCGCGCCCGCCTGCCGCAGCAGGGCGAGAGCCTGATGGCCTTAGCCGGTGGCGCGGATGCGCCGCGCCAGGGAGCGTGGAGCGAATGGCATGTGCATCCGTCGCGCTGCGGCGTGGCCTTGAAGCTGCGCACAGTACGCACCAAAACCCACAAATGCAGCTTCGAGCTTGATTCAGGCGCCGGCGAGCTCTACGACCTGGTCAACGACCCGGAGGAAATGCACAACCGCTTCGACGACCCCGCATACAAGGGCGTGCGCGAGGAACTGACGCAAATGATGCACGCGCGGCCCGGCGCCGTGCGCGATCCGCTGGCCGAACCGATCGGCATGGCATGAAGTTGCGCGCCTTGGGGAAAAACATGCGCCTCACGCAGGTGGCGGCTGCGCTCACCTGTCTGATCGCCGCGGCGCTGGCGCAGGCGCAGGCGTGGCCGACCAAGCCGATCCGCATCATCAATGGCAATGCGCCGGGCGGCAGCGCGGACGTGTCCGCGCGCGTGGTCAGCGATGCGGTCGCGCGCGCACTCGGTCAGCCATTTATCATCGAGAGCCGTCCCGGCGCCTCCGGCGGCATCGCGATGGATGCGGTGGCACGCGCCGCGCCCGACGGCTACACCTTGCTGATCGGCTCCGATTCTTCGCTGTATCAGCCGATCCTCAAACCCTCGCTGCCCTACACGGTCGAGAAGAACTTCGCCCCGATCGTGATCCTGACCAGCCAGCCGCTGGTGCTGGCGGCGCATGCGTCGCTCAAGGTCAAGACCGCGGCCGAGCTGGTGGCGCTGGCGAAGAGCTCGGCGACGCCGCTGCCTTATGCAACCCCCAGCGCCGGAGGCACCCAGACGGTGGCCGGCGCCGCGTTTGCCCGCGTTGCCGGCATCACGCTGACCAACATCCCCTACAAGGGCGGCGGGCAGGCGGTGGGCGACCTGGCCAGCGGGCAGGTGCCGCTGGGCGTGCTGGGCTCGGCGCCGCTGATCCCGCATGCCGCCTCGGGCCGCATCATCATGCTGGCGGTGGCCTCGAAAACCCGCTCATCGGTGCTGCCCGATGTGCCCACCATGGCGGAGGCCGGTTATCCCGGCATCGACCTCTCGCAATGGTTCGGCCTGCTGGGCCCGGCCGGCTTGCCGCCAGCGGTGATGGCGCGCCTGTCGGGCGAATTTCAGAAGGCACTGGCCGACCCCGAGGTCAGGCGCAAGCTGGCCGCCTCCGGGCTCGAAGCGGCGGGCGGCACGCCGGAGGAGTTTGCGCGGCGCATGCGCGACGAGGGCGTGGTGTGGGCGCGCATCGCAAAGGAAGTGGGGATGCGCGCGGAGTAGCGGGTTGCGCCGCGGGCCGTCATGTGCCGGGGCGACTTGTGACGCCAATTCATGCGGCGCGACAGCGTTGGCAGGTTTACGCCAGCCACGTTCACCTCCTGGTTCACGCCAATGCCCCGCGCTTCCCGATCAACGGACCGGGAACCAGCCCGGAGGGTCGTCTCAAACCCCACACCTCAAGCATTTCCGCCTGTAGCCGCGGTGAGCGCATGGGAAAGTTGAAACGCCTCGGTCACCGCGGCCGGGCTCGCTCCATGCTCCAGAAGCCGGGCGTCGGAGAACATCTGTGCGGAAATCGCCGCGAGGATGGCGGCGTCATACGCCTGCACCAACAGCACCCGGTCGGCACTGGCGTCCCCGCCCCTGAGTTCCTGTTCGATGGTTCGCTTGGTCGGCATCGGCGCCTGCGCCTGCGCCTGCAACAGGCTGGCGGCGACAATCCCCGGTTGCGCGGCAAGTTGCGGAAGCAAGGACTGCGTCAGCCACAACGCCAGGGGCCCGGCTTGACCCGGCGCGGGTGACAGCCGCACTGTGACCGCAGCGCCGCCGACACCGTTGTCGAAGCCCGCCTGCACCACACACGGACTGCGCATCATGTCGCGAAAGCGCGGAAACATCGCCGCGGACCACGCTGATGGATTGTTCAGGCGCTCAGTGTAGGCGGCCGAGTCGAGCGTTGCCAGGTCTTGCGTTTCGTAGATGACAAAGTAGCGCGCCTGGCCCGAAGCAGCCTTCCATCGGGTGCCCCGCAGAAACCCGGGAATCGAAAGTCTTTCCGGCAAATGCTCTTGCGAGTGCCACTGTTCAAACTCCGCAACATGCCTGGAGCCGATGCTCCACCACATCACCAGCGCGGCTTGACCGATGGTTCGCATTGGCTTGCTCCCGAGGCTGCCGTAAGTTGAAATGCCTGAGGTTGAGGAAACTGGCGAGCGAAACCGGCGGTACGCACGAACTCGACACGCAAAATCCGCTTGCCCAGCGCAGGAGAATCAGTATTGAGATCCGAAATCACCGCCGCGGCGCGGCTTGGTCGCGCAGCGGCTTGTGGATCGACGTCAGGCGCCACGCGCGCTGCGCTCAATGCGGCGTGCTTCATCCGGGGTGACCAAGACCAGGCTGCGCCTGCGGTGATGCAGGCGGCGTACGCAGCGCAGGCACAGTTCGCCCGCGCAGGCAGCGTCTGCCGGTCGCCTCAAACGCCGGCATTTGGTTCTGCAGTGTTACGCGGGAGAATGGTTCTTGAGCCAGCCGCGCAACGCCGCATTCATGCGGGTCTGCCAACCGGGGCCAACGGCACGGAAGGCGGCGAGGACATCCCGGTCAAAACGGATCGTCGTTGATTCCTTGTCACTGCCTGCCGGCCGCCCGCGTTGCCGACGGTAAGCATTGATGCCGGCCTGCATTTCATCCCGGGTCAAGGGCCGCTCTTCTTCATTCTTGCCATCCCAGACAAAAGGGGTAGCGGCGCGAACTTTTGCCAAATCGGTCTTGCTTGCGGTCTTGCTTGCCGTCTTGCTTGCGCCGCGTTCGCCGGCAGCGCGCATTTTACTTGCCGTCATTGAAATCTTCTTCGAGCCAGACATGGTACGCACTCCTTTCCTCTTCACTCGCCGGCCGGAAACTAAAAAATGCGCAGCGCGTCATCGCGTGTCACATGCACCACCGTCAGTACCGCCAGCACATCGAACACATACGCGAACGACTGCATTCG
>JAYTDE010000501.1:0-3227 GCA_043736195.1 Burkholderiales bacterium
CTAAAGTGTTCGGCATGGGCATGCAAGCCTCAAGCTTGCCGCCGCTGCGTTGATGCACCTCGCGCAGGATCATGTCGGGCGGCGCCGAACGGTTGGTGCGCACCACCGCGACGCTTGCCGGCAGGCGCGCCGCCGCGTAGGCCATGCGTGCCGCTGCGGCCCTACAAGGCGGCGATATCCAGCGGTGTCAGCGGCGCCTTGTGCAGCATGACGATCTCGCTGTCGCCGTCCTTCCAGGCCGGGTAGCGCGCACGCACCAGCGGATCGTGCCCGGGCACCAGGTGATCGGGTGTGTCGGCCAGTTTCATCAGCTTGCGAAAGCCTTCCAGCATGTCGCCCACATGGAAGATGATGGGGAACGGCGATTCCTTGTGCAGGTTGGCGTAGTAATGCGCCGCGTCGGAGGCCAGCACCACCCAGCCGCGTTCGGTGTGCACCCGCACGCCCTGCAGGCCGGCGGTGTGCCCGCCGACATACACCAGCTGTATGCCGGGCGCGAAATCGGCGTCGCCTTCGTAGAAATCGACGCGCTGGTCGTACACGCCACGCACGATGTGCACCACGTCGTCCACGTCGTAGGCATGGCGCATCACGTCGTACTTCATGTACTTGCCGGTGGCGTACTGCAGTTCCTTTTCCTGCAGGTGCAGGCGCGCGTTGGGCAGCATGTGCACGTTGCCGGCGTGGTCGTAGTGCAGGTGGGTGACGATCACGTCCTTGACATCGCCCGCGGCGATGCCCAGCCTGGCGATGGCGTCGATCGGCGAGCACAGGAACTGCCGGTTGCGGCGTACCGAGGCTTCTTTCGAAAAACCGGTGTCGACCATGATGGTGCGCCCCGCGCCGCGGATGACCCACACGAAGTAGTCGATCGGGTAGGGGCCGTCATGCGGGTCGAAGGCCATGAAGGCCTCCTGGCGCTTGCGCGCCATGGTGGCGTAGCGCAGGGCGTAGATCTCGTAATTCGGCAGGGCTGGTGTCATGGCGGTTTCCGCGGTGAGGGGGCAAGGAGGCTTACAGGCATGATATTCCCACGAGTCGGCGGCGGCGTGGTTCCTGGCCGCACTGTGACGCAAGTTTGAGCACGTGCAAAGCGTGCGCGATGCCGCGGTTAGAATGTTTCGACCGATCCAGGCAACCGGCCATTAGTACGGTCATCCGACTATTGGTTGACCGGCCGACCGCGCAACAGGAGACGCCGATGCAAAGAAGCTTGTCATTGATTGCGTTGGCCGCCATTGCGACGGCCGGCGCCATTTCGTCGGCGCAGGCGCAGGATTTTCCGGCCAGGCCGGTGCGCCTCGTGGTGCCGTTCGCGCCGGGTGGCGTCTCCGATATTCTGGCGCGGGTCCTGGCCGAAAAACTGGCGATTTCCTGGAAGCAATCGGTGCTCGTCGAGAATCGACCCGGTGCGGGTGGCGCGCTTGGCGCTGATCTGGTGGCCAAGTCCGCTGCCGACGGCCATACCCTGCTGATCGCCGATGCGTCGGTGGTGACAACCAATCCGAGCCTTTATGCCGGCGCGCCCAAGGACTTCGCGGCGCTGATCAACCTGGCGCGCTTCGGGCAGATTCTGGTCGCGCCGGCGGGGTCGCCGCTGCAGTCGATCGCCGAACTGCTCGCCTGGGACCGCGACAAGTCGGCGCGCCTGAATGTCGCATCGTCAGGCAACGGCACCAGCAATCACCTGGTGCTGGAAAAGTTCAAGGCGGCCTCGAAGACGCGCATGGCGCATGTGCCCTACAAAGGGGCGGGGCAGGCCATCGCGGACGTGGCGGGCGCACAGGTGGACCTGATGTTCACCAGCGCGCCACTGGCGCAGCCGCTGATCGCCAACGGCAAGATCAGGGCGCTGGCGGTGACCTCGTTGCAGCGCATGCAGGGTTTTGCGCAAGTGCCCACGTTGGCCGAGTCCGGCTTGCTTGGATTTGAGTGGTTCTCGGTGCAGGGCATGTTCGCGCCGGCCGCAACGCCCGCCACCGTGTTGCGCCGCGTCAACGCGGATGTTGCCACGGCGATCGGCCAGCCTGAGCTGCGCGAGCGCTGGGGCAAGATGGGCCTCGAATTCGTCGACAACACACCGGAGCAGTTCGCCGCCTGGGTGGCAGCGGAAGCAGTCGCTGTCAAGGCTCTGATCCAGGCGGCCAACATCAAGGTGGAATAGCGCGTCATGCCGAACGTGCCGCAGTCCTTCGATGGTAGGCGGCCCAATGTGCTGTTCATCATCGCCGATGACCTGGGCTATGGCGACCTTGGGCTGTTCAATCCGCTGGTGCACACCCCTAATCTGGATCAGCTCGCCGCACAAGGCATGTGCCTGCGTCAGCACTACACCGCCTCGCCGATTTGCGCGCCGGCACGCGCCGGCCTGCTGACGGGACGCTACCCACATCGCACCGGCGCCATCACGCAGCACGAAGCGCACGGCCTGGATCGCATCGGCCTGGGTGAGCGGACTATCGCGGATGCCTTCGGGCACGCCGGCTACGCCACCGGCCTGATAGGCAAGTGGCACAACGGCACCTTCGATTCCCGTTTCGAACCCAATGCGCGCGGTTTCCAGGAATTCGTCGGCTTCTGTGGTGGCTGGTCCGATTACTACAAGTACAAACTGCGCGTCAACCAAAGCTACCGCGCCTCGAACGGCGCCTACCTGACCGATGTGCTGAGCGACGAGGCGATCGCTTTCCTCGGCCGCCATCGCGCGCGGTCGTTTTTCCTCAAGCTCGCCTACAGCGCGCCGCATTCGCCGTTCCAGGCGCCGCAAGAGATGGTCGCGAAGTACCTTGAGATGGGTTTCAACCGCGTGGTGGCGACCACCTACGCGATGATCGAAATCATGGATCACGGCATCGGCAGCGTGCTGCAGTGCCTGGAAGACCTGGGTCTGGACAAGAACACCATGGTCCTTTTCACCAGTGACAACGGCCCGGCCTTCTTCAACCCGCCGTACATGCTCGAACCCGGTGAAGCCACCTTGAACGAGCGCTTCAATTGCGGTCTCAAGGGCGCCAAGGGCTACGTCGAAGAAGGCGGGATCCGGGTGCCCATGATCGTCCGGTATCCGGGTCACATCGTTGCCGGACAAAGCAGCGAAGAGCTGGTGCACTTCACCGACTGGTATCCCACCCTGCTGGGCATGGCCGGCATCGCGCCACCCGCGGGACCAGCGCTGGACGGGCAGGATGTGGGCGCGCTCCTGACTGGTGGACGCCTGCGCGCTGCGG
>JAYTDE010000502.1:0-5816 GCA_043736195.1 Burkholderiales bacterium
CGGTGTTCCTCACCAATTTCCATCGCGTGCTGTCCGCCTACGACACCTACCATACCGCGTCGCTGCGGCGCAATGGCTCGGAATGGCTGCGCGGTAGCGACCTGGTGGCCTATTTCTGCGCGGAATTCGGCTTTCACGAAAGCCTGCCGATCTATTCCGGGGGTTTGGGCATCCTCGCAGGCGATCACTGCAAGGCGGCCAGCGACATGGTGTTGCCATTCGTCGGCGTTGGCCTCTTGTATCGCCAGGGCTATTTCCACCAGACCATCGACGCCCAGGGACGGCAGAATGCCGCCTACTTCGATTCCGACTTCGAGGATCTGCCGGTGCGTCCGGTGCTGTCCGAATCCGGCGCCGAAGTGCTGGTCGAAGTGGCGCTGCCCGGCCGCGACGTACAGGTCAAGCTGTGGCAGGCGCGCGTCGGTCATGTGACCCTGTACTTGCTGGATACGGACGTGGCCGCCAACAGTGCGCACGATCGCGGCATCACCCACCAGCTCTACGGTGGCGACCGCGCCACCCGCATCGAGCAGGAAATCGTGCTGGGCATCGGCGGCGCGCGCGCCTTAGCCGCGCAGGGCATCAAGCCGACCATCTGGCATATCAACGAAGGCCACGCGGCTTTTCTGATCTTGGAGCGCATCCGACCACTGGCAGCCGGCGGGCTGCCGTTCGCCGCGGCGCTGGAGGCGGTCGCGGCGAATACCGTTTTCACCACCCATACCGCGGTGCCGGCCGGCCACGACCATTTCAGCGACGAGATGATCGGCCGCTATTTCGAGAGCTATTGCCGCGAGTCCGGCATCGAGCATGCCAACCTGATGACACTCGGCCGCACGCCGGCCAGCCCGGATTTCAACATGACCGCGCTGGCGGTGCGTGGTTCGCGCTTCCAGAATGGCGTCTCGCGCATCCACGGTGAGGTTTCCTCCGAAATGCTGCGCGACCACTGGCCGCAGATCGAGCCTGACGAAAACCCGATCGGCTATGTCACCAACGGCGTGCATGCGCCGACCTTTCTGTCGACTGACTGGGTCGATTCGTTCGAGCGCTTCCTGGGCGTGGGCTGGACCCAGCGCCTGCACGACCGCTCGTGGTGGAACCGCATCGCGCAGATGCCCGACCAGATCTTCTGGTCGATCCACCAGTACCTGAAATCGCGCATGCTGCACCTGGTGTGCTATCGGGTGCGCGAGCAGCATTTCCGCAACCACGGCAGCGAGGCGCACCTGGACCGCATGCTGCGCTATGCCAATCCGGACGACCCGAATGTGCTGACCATCGGTTTCGGCCGCCGCTTCGCCACCTACAAGCGCGCTGCGCTGCTGTTCGAGAACCTCGACTGGCTGCGCCAGATCGCCGGCGACGCCGGGCGCCCGGTGCTGTTCATTTTCACCGGCAAGGCGCATCCGGCCGACGGCCCTGCGCAGGAAGTGATCCGGCAGGTGACGCAGGTCTCGCGCATGGCGGAATTCGAGGGCAGGATCCTGTTTGTCGAAAACTACGACCTGCGCCTGGCACGCCGGCTGGTGTCCGGGGTGGATGTGTGGCTCAACAACCCGGTCTATCCGCTGGAGGCATCCGGCACCTCGGGCATGAAAGCCGGCATGAACGGTGTGATCAACCTCTCGGTGCTCGATGGCTGGTGGGGCGAAGGCTACGAGCGCGGCAATGGCTGGGCGATCAAGCCGGTGAAGGAAGCGCAGGACGACGAAGAGCGCAATCACGAGGAGGCGCGCACGCTCTACGAGATCCTGCAGGACCAGGTGATTCCCCTCTACTACAACCGCGGCAACATGGGCCATTCGCCGGAGTGGATCCGCATGGCCAAGCATTCGATGGCGACCATCCTGCCGCAGTACAACGCCGGGCGCATGGTGGGTGAATACCTGGCGAAGTTCTATCTGCGTGCCGCCAGACAGGGCGCGCGCTATGCCCAGGATAACTACCAGCCGGCGCGCGACCTGGCCCTTTGGAAAGCGCGGGTGCGCGCGGCCTGGCCGGGGGTCGGCTTGCGACGCCTCGATGTGCCGCGGTCGCGCATCCGCTTCGGGGAATCGGTGCTGCTGGAGGTGGGTGCGGTGCTCGCCGGCCTGGGGCCGCGTGACGTGACCGTCGAGCTGATTTTCGGGGCATCGGAAAACGCTGCCGGGTCGGCCGCTACCTTGCGCCACGAATTGGCGACCGACGGCACGCTTACGCCGGAAGGCGGGCATCGTTTCGTGCTCAAGCTCGAACCTGAACTATGCGGCAGGCTCGACTACCGGGTTCGCTGCTTCCCGCATCATGAACTCCTGACGCACAGCTTCGAACTCGGGCTGATGGTCTGGCTCTGAAGGTTTGGCACAAAATGGGCATCGCGATCGCCGGCGCTATTGCAGGCAGCACATGCGCCTGGCGCAACGCGAATGAATGGGCGAAAACGCGGTTTGACGTCGGCGCTACGCTTGGCGTCTCCGTCCGCGAGCCTTTGCCGCGCCGCCAGCTTCCCGGCTTCGGCACCGGCTCAGGCCGGCAGCGCGACCTTGTGTTCCAGTGCGAAGCCGAACGGGCGCTCGTCACCCAGCTCAGCCCAGGCCTTGATCTCCTGCTCGAGCGAGTAGGCGGTCAGTGGATTGACCTGCAGCCAGGGCTCGTCAATCGCCAGATACAGGCGCTTGCCTTCGAGTCGCAGCTCGCAAGGCGGCACGTCGAACGGCTGCCGGCTGCGGTGCATCAGTGCGCCTAAGCGCAGGCAGGCTACCGCCAGCCACCACGGTTTGGGCATCGCTTCGCGCGCCAGCTTGGGCAGCTTGCCGGCATGGCCCAGAATCAGGAACGCCAGGCGCTTCTGTTCATCGCGCGAAAAGCCCGGCATGTCGGCGTTGGCGACGATATAGGCTGAATGCTTGTGATAGCCGTTGTGGGCAATGGTCAGGCCCACTTCGTGCAGGCGCGCGGCCCATTCGATGAAGCGATAGGTCTCCGCATGGCTTTCGCGCGCCTCGGGCACCACGTCCGCCGCCAGGCGCAGGGCCAGATTGGTGATGCGCGAGGATTGGCGGCGGTCGACGTGGTAGCGCGCCTCGAACTGCGTCACGGTGTCTTCGCGCTTGTCGTGCGCCGCTTCCGGAGCGGACAGGCGGTTCAACAGGTCATACAGCACGCCCAGGCGCAAGGAGTTGTCCGCCACCTGCATGCGCTCCAGCCCCAGTTCGGTGAATACCGATGAAAGGATGGCGAAGCCGCCCGGCAGGTTCAGCGCGCGCTCGGGCTTGAGGCTGGTGAAGTCGAGTTGATCGATGCTGCCGGCGGCCAGCATTTTCTTGCGTATCCAGCGCATGCCGGAAGCGCTGATGCTGCCGTCGCCGGCGTTGTTCTCCGCCAGCACGCGGGCGATGGTGCGCGCGGTGCCGGAAGAGGCGATGGCAACCGTCCAGGCGCTCTTGATCGCCGCCGCCGAAATCACCTGGATCTCGCGGCGCGCGGCCAGTTCAGCCTGCTTCATGGTGAAATCGTCGATGAAGCCGCCGGGGAAATGCGCCAGGGTCGAATTGATCGACCCCATGTACAGGCTTTCCATCAATTCCGGTTCGAATCCGGTGCCAATCGAGAATTCGGTCGAGCCGCCGCCGATGTCGACTACCAGGCGCCGGTCTTCGTTAGCCGGCACACTGTGGGCCACGCCGCAAAAAATCAGCCGCGCCTCTTCACGCCCGGCGATCACTTCGATCGGAAAGCCGAGGATTTTCTCGGCACGGGCGATGAAGTCGCCGGCGTTGCGCGCCACCCGCAGGGTGTTGGTGGCTACGGCGCGCACGTGGCTGGCCGGAAAGCCGGCGATGCGTTGCGCGAAACGCGCCAGGGCTTCCAGGCCGCGCGTTTGCGATTCGTCGTCCAGCCGCTTGTCCTGGCCTAGCCCGGCGGCCAGGCGCACATTGCTGCGCAGCGAATCCTGCACGTAGATGTGGCCGCCTTCGGTGCGGCCGACCTCGAGTCGAAAACTGTTGGAACCAATATCAACGGCAGCGACATGCGGCCAGGTTTTCATGTTGTGCCCGTCCGCCAAGAGTTGCGTTCGACGGATTTATTGACGAAGCTCAAACCATGCCACACATAAGTGACCGGAATGTGACACAGAATGCACCACAATGGCGCCTTGACGCAGGTCGCGTAGTCAAATTGTCATCTTGGCTTCACATACTGCCGCCGTGGCAACCCGAAGGAAGCAGAAAAACCGTGGAAACCCGAAAAAAATCCGCCAGCCCACCACCACTATTGAATCGCGAATTCGGCATCCTGGCATTCAATCAACGGGTGTTGGCGCAGGCCGCCGACGAATCCAATCCGCTGCTCGAACGCCTGCGCTTTGTGTGTATCGTCAGCTCCAATCTTGACGAGTTCTACGAAGTGCGCTTCGCCGGCCTGGTGGAACAAACCCTGAATGATCCCGCCACGCGGGAAGTCGATGGCCTGCCGGTGGGCGAGGTGATCGAAACGGTGCGCAGCCGCGTGCGCGACTTGGTCGCGCGCCAGTATGACTTGCTCAATCGCAGCATTCTGCCGGCACTTGAATCCGCCGGGGTCAACTTTCTCTACCGGCCCGAATGGTCGCCGGCGCTCGAGGCCTGGGGCCGACGGCACTTCGAGGAGCAGATCTTTCCGGTACTCACGCCGATCGGTCTGGACCCGGCGCACCCGTTTCCGCGCGTGCTCAACAAATCGCTCAACATCGCGGTGGTGCTGGAGGGGCGCGATGCCTTCGGCCGCGATGCCAAGCTGGCGATCGTGCAGGCGCCGCGCGCCTTGCCGCGACTGATCCCGCTGCCCGAGCGCTTCGGCGCCAATGCCTCGATCCTGTTGTCCACGGTGTTGATTCGCTATATCGGCGAGCTGTTTCCCGGCCTCACCGTGCGCGGTTGTCACCCGTTCCGCGTCACCCGCAACAGCGACCTGTTCGTCGACGAAGAGGAGATGACCAACCTCAAGCAGGCGCTGCAGGGCGAGTTGCCGCAGCGCCATTTCGGCGACGCTGTGCGTCTCGAGGTCAACACGGATTGTCCGCAGGAGGTGACGAGCTTCCTGCTGGTGCAGTTCGGCCTGGAAGAAGTCGACCTGTTCCGCGCCGAAGGCCCGGTCAACCTGGCGCGCCTGATGCAACTGGCCGATTTCATCGAGCGTCCGGATCTCAAATACCCGGCCTTCCAGCCCAATCACACGGTGCTGTTCGCCAACGAAGACGAGGTTTTTCGGACCATCGCAGACCGCGACGTTCTGCTGCATCACCCGTTCGAATCGTTTGACCCGGTGCTCGATTTCCTGCGTGCCGCCGCGTCAGACCCGGCGGTGATGGCGATCAAGCAGACCATTTATCGTACCGGCGCCGAGTCGGAATTGATGGAATTGCTGCTCAAGGCGGCGCGCAGCGGCAAGGAAGTCACGGTGGTGGTCGAACTGATGGCCCGCTTCGACGAGGAAACCAATCTCAACTGGGCCGCACGCCTGGAAGAGGTGGGGGCGCATGTGGTGTACGGCGTGGTCGGCCACAAGACCCACGCCAAGATGTTGCTGGTGGTGCGCCGCGAGGCCGGCCGCTTGAAGCGCTATGCGCATCTGGGTACCGGCAATTACCACCCGCGCACCGCGCGCCTGTATACCGATTTCGGCCTGTTGACCGCCAACGACACGCTCACCGCGGATGTCAACGAGGTGTTTCGCCAGCTCACCGGCTTGTCGAAAGCGCGCAAGCTGTCGCATATCTGGCAAGCCCCTTTCACCCTGCACGACAATGTGCTGGCGGCGATCGCGGCCGAAGCCGTGCGCGCGCGCGCCGGCGG
>JAYTDE010000503.1:0-2544 GCA_043736195.1 Burkholderiales bacterium
TGGGCATCACCGCGTCATCTATATGGACCGACGCGGTGCAGCCGTAGCAGCATTGCCTGTATTGGGCGTGCCTGCAGGCTCGATGAGCAACAAATGCGCCTCTTCTTCTGCGACAGGGCATTGCTCAACACCCTTTGAAACGACGAACAGTTCGCCCGCGCCGAGCGAGACATCGCCCTCACGCAAGCGGATGGTGATGCGACCCTTGAGAACAAGGAAGAAGTCATCGGTGTTGTCGTGCGTGTGCCAAGCGAACTCACCTTTGACCTTGGGCAATCCCTGCTCCGCAATCGTCGCGATCTCGGGTGCCGCCGCGCTGCGCGCGGCACTGCCGATACCGATGGCACGCAAGGCGCCGCTCTTCAGATGGCCCTGGATGGTCGGCAGGGCGGACACCGACATTTCAACCTGCCCGCCGATGGTGTCGGCCAGCATCGGCCCGACCCCCTTGTACGGAATGTGCTTCACATCGACCCCGGCCTCGTCGACGAACATCTCGGCGGCCAGATGCAGGATCGTGCCGTTGCCGGAGGAAGCATAGTTGTAAGCGCCAGGCCTGGCCTTGAAGAAAGCGATCAGTTCGCTCACATTGCGCGCCGGCACCTTGGCCGGGTTGACCAGCAGCACCATCGGCGTGGTGCCGAGCACGCTGATCGGCGTGATGTCGGCCAGCGGATCGAAGGGCAGCGACTTGTAGACGCTGGGATAGATCACGTGATTGTTCGACACCAGGCTGATGGTGTGGCCGTCAGGCGCCGACTTGATCATCGCGTGGGTGCCGGGAATGCCGCCGGCACCAGGCTGGTTTTCGACCACCACGCTCTGTCCGCCCAGCGCTTTCGACAAGGCGGGCGCCAGTGTGCGGGTGATGACATCGACTCCGGAACCCGGGCCGAACGGCAGGATGATCTTCAACGGGCGGTCAGTGCCTTGCGCCAGGCTTGCCGTCGACGCGCAAAGAGTGACCCAGGCCAATACAAAGCCTGCTACACGGACGGCGATTGCGGGCGCAGCTTGCATGTCTGTCTCCATGGAATAGCTCCTCTTCATGGGCCGTGATGTTACTCGGGGCGCGTTGTTCAGGTGCGCTCTGCTGCGGTGCCCGGCTTTGCACAAAGGGTTGCGCCGCTTCACACAGCCAAGGTCCAAGGCCCAGCGATTGCCCGCAACCCGATATCATTGAACGAATATCCAACCGGCGCACATTCCATGTCAAAACCCGCGACACCCGATTCCGCCACCTCCGAAGCCGTCGCCTCCGGCATGTCCAAAGGCCTTACCAGCTACGGCGATGCCGGCTTTTCACTGTTTTTGCGCAAGGCCTTCATCAAGGGCGCCGGCTATACCGACCGCGCGCTTGACCGGCCGGTGATCGGCATCACCAACACTGGCAGCGCCTACAACCCCTGCCACGGCAACGCGCCGCAGCTGATCGAAGCGGTCAAGCGCGGCATCCTGATGGCCGGCGGTTTGCCGATGGATTTCCCGACCATTTCCATCCACGAGAGCTTCGCCGCGCCGACCTCGATGTATCTGCGCAACCTGATGTCGATGGACACCGAGGAGCTGATCCGGGCCCAGCCGATGGATGCCATCGTCTTGATCGGTGGCTGCGACAAGACCGTGCCGGCGCAGTTGATGGGCGCCGCTTCGGCCGGCCTGCCGGCGATCCAGTTGATCACCGGATCCATGCTGACCGGGTCGCATCGGTCGGAGCGGGTCGGTGCCTGTACCGATTGCCGCCGCTACTGGGCCAAGTTTCGCGCCGAGGAAATCGATGCCCTGGAAGTCGCGGCGGTCAATAACCAGCTGGTCGCCTCAGTCGGCACCTGTTCGGTGATGGGCACCGCCAGCACCATGGCCTGCTTAGCCGAGGCGCTCGGCATGACCGTGCCGGGTGGCGCCTCGCCGCCGGCGGTGACCGCGGACCGCATGCGGGTGGCCGAACAAACCGGCGTGCAGGCGGTCGCACTCGCCAAGACCGGGCTCACCATCGACAAGATACTGACCCCGCATGCTTTCGAGAACGCGATGCGCGTGCTGCTGGCCATCGGCGGTTCGACCAACGCCATCGTGCACCTGACCGCGATCGCCGGGCGCATGGGGCTGGACGTCGATATGCAGGCATTGGACCGCATGGGACGCGAAACCCCGGTGCTGCTCGACCTGAAGCCATCGGGTCAGCACTACATGGAGGATTTTCACGATGCCGGCGGCATGGCCACCCTCTTGCGCGAATTGAAACCCTTGTTGCACCTGGACGCATTGACGGTCACCGGGCGCACGCTCGGTTGCGAGATCGAGGCCGCCGGGCCGGGCTTCAAACAGGATGTGGTGCGCCCCTTCGCCAACCCGATTTTTCGCGAAGGCGGCATCGCGGTGCTCCAGGGCAACCTGGCGCCGGGCGGCGCGATCATCAAGCAATCGGCCGCCAATCCGGCCCTGATGGAGCACGAGGGCCGCGCGGTGGTATTCGAAAATGCCCTCGACCTGGCCGCGCGCATCGACAGCGATACGCTCGACGTCAACGCCGACGACTTCCTG
>JAYTDE010000504.1:0-2366 GCA_043736195.1 Burkholderiales bacterium
GCTGTCGGGCCGGGTGCGTGCCATCACCGACGGCGAGATCGTGTTTCGTGGCCCCATGTATACGGGGCTCAAGTCGCATCTGGGCCCAACCGCGGTGCTGGAGGTGGCAGGCAGCCGCGGGCGCGCGCAGATTGTCGTCACCAGCCTGCACCATGAGCCATTCGACCTGGTGATTTTCCGCCATTGCGGCATCGAACCCACGCGCAAGCGTTTTATTGTCCTCAAGAGCCGCATCCACTACCGCGCCGGCTTCAAGCCGATCGCCAGCCACATCGTCGAATGCCAGGGCGAAGGCGTGACCAATGCGGATCTGTCGGTATATCGCTACCGAAAATTGCCGGCGCCGCGGGCGGCCTGAAGCGCCCCGGCGCTCACGTAGAATCGGCCGCATGTCCGCACCCGAAAGTCTGCTGATTGATGTCGGCAACACCTTCATCAAATGGAGCCGCCACACGCGCGCGCCGCTCGAATCCGAGGCGCAGGCAACCCAGAGCGGTGGCGGGCGCATGCTGATCGAGGAGATTTCCGGGCTGGCGGACGATTTTCGCGGCCACGCCGCACCCAGGCTGGTGGTGGTATCAAACGTCGCCGGCACGCGGGTGCGCAACCCCCTGTTGCGCGCACTCGAAGTATGGCCGGACTACCTCAATGCCGGCGGGCCGATCCACTGGATCGCGTCGCGCGACGAGCAGTGCGGTGTGCGCAACGGCTACCGCAACCCGGCGCAGTTGGGCACCGACCGTTGGGCCGCCCTGATCGGTGCGCGCGCGCTGGTGCCGCGGGATCCGGTGCTGGTGGTGGTGTGCGGCACGGCGACCACCATCGATCTGCTGTCACCCGAAGGGCATTTCCTGGGCGGCAATATCCTGCCCGGCATGGGTCTGATGCTGCGCTCCCTGCACACAAATACCGCCGCCCTGCCGGACGCTGATGGCGACTACCTCAATCACCCCACGCAGACCGTCGACGCAATCACCTCGGGTTGCCAGCACGCGCAAGCCGGCACGATAGAACGTCTGTTTCGGCGCCATCGCGCCGAGTACGGTGATCTCCGCTGCGTGATTTCCGGCGGCGCCGGCAAGACCGTGGCGCCGCGGCTTTCGATTCCCTATCGCTACCATGACAATCTGGTACTCGAAGGTCTGTACCGGATCAGCCTGACCCTGTGAACCACTCTTAGGCAAACGCCACAATGCGCGCCCTGTTCTTCTTGCTGGTGCTGGCGAATCTGCTTTTCTACGCCTGGCACGCGGGCTATGTAGGTCCCGGTCCGGACGCTACCGGCGAGCCCGCCCGCCTGACCCAGGAAATCGCACCGGAGAAGATCCGCATCGTCTCGGCCGATCAAGCCCGTGCACTCACCGGCAAGACGCCCAAGGCACCAGCCTGCCTGGAATGGGGCGCGTTTCCGGCCCAGGACTTCGAACGCGCACAGGTGCTGTTGGCGGCGATGAACCCGTCCCCCAGATTCACCGCGCGCAAGTCCGACGAAACCGCCGGCTGGTGGGTGTTTCTGCCGCCACAACCCAGCAAGCCCGCCGCCGACAAGAAGGGCGCGGAGTTGAAACAACTGGGCATCAGCGATTTTTTCGTGATCAACGAGGACGGTCCCAACAAACTGGCCATTTCGCTGGGGGTTTTCAAGACCGAAGAAGCAGCGCGCAACCACCTCGAAACTTTGGCCAGGCGCGGTGTCAAGAACGGGCGCGCGACTGAAAGGGAAAGCCGGGGCGCCAAAACTATCGTGCAATTTCGCGAAGTCGACGACGCTCTGAGAGCGAAATTGACGGACCTCCGGAAGGAATTCAGCGGGCAGGACATCAAGGACTGCCCGGCCGAAGAGCGCAAGAGCGACGAGCGCAAAGGCTGAAGGCGGGCGCCACCCGTGCTGCCCGCTTCGCGGCACCGGTAAACCGGGCCTGCATCAGTCAAGCGGCTTGCCGCTGTCCTGGAACTCCGGTCGCAGGACGCTGCTATCCCGATACGCCGGCACAATTTGGTCGCCAGGCGTGGGCGGCGGCAAATAGGCATGCGGCGGCACGCGCCACAAGCCACCAGCCAAAGGCACCTGCGCGGCCGGCGGCTCGTTTCTCAAGGTATCGAATCGATATTGCCGCTCGAGTATCAAGCGCAGTTCCGTGCCCCCAAGGCAAGCACCCCATCCCGGATGACAGCCCCATCGACGCGTGACGGGATCGAAAAGCGCGGCGCCGCCCCGGGTAAGCGAACCAGCAACGCCCGCTTGTGCCCCTGCCTGAGGTGCAAGCAAGCCGGTAAACAGGCAGCAGCACATCGTCAACATAGTCAGGCGCACCATTTTCAGCGTGCAGCGCAGCGGATGCATAGTGTCGACTCCGTTGGCAGGC
>JAYTDE010000505.1:0-13439 GCA_043736195.1 Burkholderiales bacterium
ATCGAAAAGCCCAGTTGCGGCAGCACCGCGCCAGCGCCCAGACCCAGACCGGAGCGCTTGAGAAATGCACGACGATTGAGGGTCGGCATGGCGGGCGCCGAACCGAAGGAACGCGACAACATGCCGTGCGAAACCCTTTCGCCGGCGGATTTGCGAGTCAGCAACATGGCGTGGCTCCCGGTCAGACCGCAGTGGTGCGGTAGTAGTTGCGAACGTGCTCGGTCAGCTGATAGCCGCTACCGGTCTCGGATTTGCCTTTGCCTGTGGCAGGGCGTACGGCCACCGGAGGTTTCACAACCACCACAGCGGCGGCAGCCACCGAGGCCGCTCCTGCACCGAACAAAAACTGCCGACGGCGGCCAACTGAACTGTCTCTCATTTCTTGTCTCCTCGGTATTGGTATTGCACCGAATTTCAGGAATCAACGATACCACCACTGCACGTTCACGAGAACCTTGATCGGCCTGTCGCCGCTGACATCAATTTCGCTTTTTGATTATATGTCGATAGTCCGGCAAATCGCATCAACTTTCGAGCTTGAATCCTTCGGCCTCGATCGCCAGAAATGCCTTCAACATTGATGCTGCGGTGCGGTAAAAATACAGAGTGCCCTGCGCATTTACCGCCAGGCAGAACTCTTCGAACCATGCTCCGAGATAGCGTTCAAAAAATTCACGCTGTGATGCCATCCCTTCGATATCGTTGCCGCGCCGCACCAAATGGCACATCACCTCCAGCAGTGCCGCCAGATGATCCTCGGGCTGGCTGACCCCGGCCTGGCGCGCCAGCCCCAACTGCGGCAAGCGATCGCGCAGTTCGACCACCGTCATTTCCTTCCACTGATCGGAAAGGTAGTGCGACGCATAAATCGAAACCGGCGCGCGGCCGGTGCCAACGAAGGTCTCGGCGTGCTCCAATGACGCCGCAGCGGCATCACCCCCGCGTGCGGCCGCCTGCAAGTCGGCCCAGGCAATGGCAAGCGGGCTGTCAGCACCGAAATCTGCTTCCGAGGCGGCAATCGCCGCCAACACCAGTGCATCGGGGCCGCTCGCGAACAGGCGCGCCAGCAAGCCATATAAATCGGCGCGCGCCGCCTCTTCGGGTGGCAGGGCCGGTACAAAGTTCAAGGTCTGCGACTGGCTCATCTCGGCACATCGAAAATCGATGCTTCGACGCGATTTTCCATCATGTCGACCACCCGGCAATCGGCGCACATCTGCAAGCGCCGCAGCGCGACGCCGCCGGCGAACATCGAGTGCGCGGCCAGCTTCGCGCTCATGTTGTCAATCATCTGGCGGGTGCCAAAGGGCTTGGTGCAGCGCACGCAGTTAAACGGTTCTGCCTGGTTCAATACAACCGGCTTCTTGGCCTCGGACCCCAGGTTCAGGCGCGGCAACAGGGTGATTGCGTCCTCGGGACAAGTGGCGACGCACAGGCCGCATTGCACGCAGTTGCGTTCGACGAAGCGCAGTTGCGGGCTGTCCTGGTTATCGGCCAGGGCTGCCGCCGGACATGCACCAACGCATGCAAGGCACACGGTGCATTTGTCGAGTTTGATCTCGAGCCCGCCATAGGGCGCACCCGCAGGCAGCGAGATCATCTCGGTCGGACCGGGTGCGTGACGTGCCAGGTGCTCGATGGCGAATTCCAGCGCCTGGCGCTTTTCCGCCGCCACGTTCCAGGTGGCCGCCTCGCTCACGCGGCGTGCCGACACCAGCGCCGCCAGCGACATTGCAAGCGCAGCACCCGAATCGGCCTCGATCAAGCCCAGATGACCGCCGCCATAACCCAGGCCATCGAGAATCGCCTGCCCGATCGCGGCCTGCGCGCCCAGCGCCTGGGCATATTCCGGGGCCTCCACCCCAGTGAGCAGAACCCGCACCTGGCTGGCGCCATAGGCCAATGCCGCCAGCCAAAGATCAAGCCCGGTCGACGCCACGTGATGCACATGCAGCGGAATCACCCGCGCGGGCAAACCGGCATGGGCCACGCCAGTCTTGCCGGACCGCACCGAGCGACCGGCGCTTTCAATCAGCTTCAGCCCATGCTCATCGTGCAGCAGCAGGCAGGCATCACGGCCACCGGCGGCCGCATACGTGCGCAGCATGGTCTTGATCTGTGTGCCGGTATCGGTGGTCGTGGGATAGGCGAAACTCATGGCCCCGGACGGGCACACCGTCGCGCAGGCGCCGCAGCCCATGCACAAATGCGGCTCGACCCGCACATGATCGCCGTCGTGGCTGATGGCCTGGGTGGAGCAGGTATCAATGCAACGAGCGCAGCCGGACTTCTGGTTGCGGCTGTGCGCGCACGCGCGCGCGTTGTAACTGAAGAACTTGGGCTTTTCGAACTCGCCTATCAGCGTCACCATTTCGGTGACCGCCAGCGCCTGCTCAAACGCATCGGCGCCTGGCCGGAAATAGCCTTGCGGTGGCTGATGCAGCCGGATCATGGGCTCGCGCGACAGGTCGAGCACCATATCGAACTGTTCCTTGCGCGTAACGCTTGCACGCGCGAAATCGATCGCCCTGACCTCGCCACAGGCCTTGACGCAGGCGCGATGGTTCTTGCATTTGTCCAGATCGATCTGGTACGAAAGATCAATCGCGCCTTCCGGGCATACATCGATACAGGCGTTGCAACGGGTGCAGGCGTCGAGATCGATCGGGTTGTCGCTGTGCCATTCAACTTCGAACTTTCCCAGCCAGCCACTGATGCCCTTGACCGCACCCGCCAGCACGGGATAGCGGCGCGCGATGGGCAACTCGGCGCCCCTGACGCCGCCTGTCAAGAGCACACAAACATCGAGCTTGCCCGCAAGCCGCTCGCCCCAAGCGAGCGCCGCCTGGGCGTCGCCCACAACCAGCGTGGTGCCGCCCGATTTGTAACTGACGCCAGGGGCCGGCGCAGGTTCGGGTAGTTGCGCCATGGCGATCAGCGCCGCGATCTTCGGACCTGCCGCGGCCGCTTCTCCCGACCAGCCGCCGGTTTCGCGGATGTTGACAAACCTGAGCGGGACTTCAGCCTGTGCCGATGCAGCCGCAAGCTCGGCAAACATCGGCGCCTCCTGGGTGCAGGCGACCGTCAGTCCTTCGACATTCGCGCCCGCATCCGCCAGGGCCGTATCGAAGACTGCAATCTCGCGTCGGCAAAGCTCCTGATGCACCTTGAGCGGCGCGGCAACACCCAATGCCGTGGCCAGCGTGGCGCCGTCGAGCGGCATGGTGCGGTTGCAGTTGCAGATGAGACAATTGGACACTGAGAAGCCGATCTGACCGGAGTCGTGAGCGTGCGGATTATACGGAGCAAGCTGCCGCTCCTAAGGTGACTTTTGCGGTCTGCGGCCTTGCGCTTTGTAAGGCCTTTGGCGTCGGAGCATCACCCCTGGTCGAGACGTGGTGCGGCAGCTACAGGCTGATCCGCTCCATCACCGGTGTCATCTGGCGCAATCGATGGTTGCGGCAGCATCGGTTCGGCGATCGCCGAATCCGTCGAGAGCGCGGGTGCAGGCTCGCCGGGTACAGGTTCGCCGGCTTTCTCATCTTCATAATCGAACAGGCGCAACATACGGGATTGCGCCAGGTCTTTGAGCATTGCAAGCGGAATCGGATCGGCCTTGGTGTAATCGTCGATGTAGATGTCGAGGCCGTCCATCACGTTGAAATGCGGGTCGCCAAACAGCTTCCTCATCGCCGCATTGCGCGCGGCCGGTGGCACGTCCGGGCGCATGAAGCGGGTGAAATCCGAACTCGGGGTCAGCGAATCGATGGACGGCAAGTCGGCGGGTACCGCCTGCGCCTCGAGTGGCGCAGGCTTGGATGGCAGTCCGCGCTGAGCGGAGACCTCATCTTCGACACGGGTATCCTCACGTTCGCGAATCTCAGGCTCGGTCTGCTTGCGACGCGACCAGCGCGACAGGAAGGTCTCGCCCCGCCCCGTCGGGTCGTCGCTCACAGGCCACCCTTGTCGCGCGGCGCCACGAACGAAGCCTTGACGCGCTTCTTCTTGGGCTCGGGCTTGTAATTCGCGGCCACGTAGTCGGCAAGCCACGCACACATCAGCGGTGGCAGCGGCACTGCGTCGACTTTTTCCTGCGCATCCATCAGGCGTGCCGCCTCGTTGTAGCTCAAGGTCACCACCTTCGGAATCGCCGCACCTTCAGCCTCGGCTTCCTCGATGCGCCACATCACGAATGCTTTGGGATCGCCGCTGGACGCATTCAGAAAATAACCTTCGGCCTCATCGGGGTAAAGGCTGACATCGAAGCCCTCGAAAACCGGGCACTCGGCGAGCGCATCGTGCGGCACCCCGGCCATTGCGATGCCCTGCACTTGCCATTGATGGCTGAACCAGCGGTTATTGGCAAGCGCGCGTTTCTCCATCCGGACGGAAACGCGCATGGTCGGTGGCTTCATCGATGGCAATGGATTGGCTCGCAGCCTGACTGGTTTGTTATTATCGCAGCGTCATCGCCATCAGTGTTTGTCCCCGTGAACGCCAAGGTCATCCCCATCGCCAACCAGTTCGTCGCGGGCACGCTGCCCCAAGTACCAGTCGGTGCGCCCGCACCGGAAGGCCGCCTGGCCGACACGCGCAGCCGCGCCCTGCACGACCTGCGCATCTCGGTCACTGATCGCTGCAATTTTCGCTGTACCTATTGCATGCCGAGTTCGGTGTTCGACAAGGATTATGCTTTCCTGCCGCAACGCGACCTGCTCAGTTTCGAGGAGATCACGCGAGTCGCGGGTATTTTCGCCAGCCACGGTGTCGAAAAGCTGCGCCTGACCGGCGGTGAACCGCTGTTGCGCAAGAACATCGAGCAGCTCATTGGCATGCTGGCGGCACTCAGAACGCGCGATGGCAAGTCGATGGACTTGACGCTCACCACCAACGGCTCGCTGTTGCCCAAGAAAGCCCGCGCACTCAAGGCGGCCGGCTTGCGGCGTGTGACCATCTCGCTCGACTCCTTGGACGATGCGGTGTTCCGCGCCATGAACGACGTCGACTTTCCGGTGGCGCGAGTGCTTGAAGGCATCGCCGCGGCGGAGGGTGCGGGGCTCACGCCGATCAAGATCAACATGGTGGTCAAGAAAGGCGTCAACGACCGTGATGTCGTTGCAATGGCGCGCCACTTCAAGGGCAGCGGCCATATCGTGCGCTTCATAGAATTCATGGACGTCGGCTCCAGCAACGGCTGGCGCATGGATGATGTTGTGCCGTCGGCCGAGATCGTGCGCCGCGTCAGCTGCGAGATGCCGCTGGTGGTGGCCGATGCCAACTATAGCGGCGAAGTCGCGGAACGCTGGAAGTATGCGGATGGCAGCGGCGAAATCGGCGTGATTTCGAGTGTGACCCAGGCGTTTTGCGCCACCTGTACGCGCGCCCGCCTGTCGACCGAAGGCAAGCTTTTCACTTGCCTGTTCGCGCAATCGGGCCACGATCTGCGCGGCCTGTTGCGCGCCGGTCGCAGCGATGCCGAGATCGCCGCGGCCATCGGCCTCATCTGGGGTGAGCGAACCGACCGCTACTCGGAAATCCGCACCGCAGCGACGGCGCGCGGCAAGAAAGTCGAGATGTCTTACATTGGCGGCTAGCAGTCGTCGGCCCCGCTTTTTTTACGCCAACCACCATCACAGGAAACCATCAACATGCGTCGAATCCTTGCAGGAATTGTGCTTGCGCTGAGCAGCATTGGCGCCATCGCCCAGCCGTACCCGAACAAACCAATTCGCATGATCGTGCCCTACCCGCCCGGTGGCGGCACCGACGCGCTGGGCCGCATCATGTCCGAACGCCTCGCCGATCGCCTGGGTGTGGCGGTGGTGGTTGCCAATGTGCCGGGCGGATCGGGCACGGTGGGCAGCGAACAGGTGCGCCGCGCCGAGCCCGACGGCTACACATTGCTTTTCAACGCCAGCCTGTTTCTGATGGGCAAGAATGTGGTCAAGGCGACGCCCTATGATCCGCTCGACGATTTCACGGCATTGGGACGCGTGGGCCAGGCGCCGCTGCTGATCATCGCCTCCAGCAAGGTCGAGGCCGCCAACCTGGCCGACCTGGTCAAGGCGGTACGCGCCAATCCGGCCGGGTTCAACATGGCGATTTCCGGCCTGGGCGCGGCGGGCCATCTCGGCAGCCTGGAGTTCATGCGCCTGACCGGCACCAACCTGCAGGCCATTCCCTACAAGGGCACCAACCCCGCGCTGGCGGACGTGATGGGCGGGAGTGTGCAATTGATGATCGATGCCGCCACCGCGCTGTTGCCGCAGACCAAGGGTGGGCGTGTGCGCGGCATGGCGATCACCAGCGCCACCCGCAACAAAGCCTATCCTGATATTCCGACCACGGTCGAAGCCGGCATGCCGGAGCTGACCATGGCGTCCTGGTATGGAGTTTGGGGGCCGAAAGGCTTACCAGCACCGGTAGCCGGTCGCCTGACCAGCGCGATCGCCGAAGGCGTGCGCCAGCCCGAATTCGCCGCGCGCATTGAAGCCGCAGGCATTGTGCCGGGTTACCTCGACCCGACCGCGTTTGTGGAATTCATGCGTGGCGACCTGGTCAAGAGCGTGCAGCTTTTGAAGGCCGCCAACTTCCAGCCCGAGTAATCCTCCCGCACGGTGCGAGCGGCGCGGCGCTCGCACTGCCGTTTGGCTGCGGTGAGCGGTGTGGCAAAAGGCAATCCGCATCAAGCTGGTGCATTGCGCACCAGGATTGATCCGCGGCTGCTGGTTGCGCATCGGCACCCCACCATTTTCGCTGGCACATTGATTGCTGGTGTCACGGGACTCGATCGAATATCCCGGAGATAGCATGCAAACAACAAAAAACCTGTTTCGTCGCATGCAGCGCATCGCCGCTGCCCTGGGCACTGCGGCGCTTGCACTGATGCTGGCAGGCCCGGCGCTCGCCCAGGGCGATGTCACCAAAATCCGCTTCGCACTCGACTGGCGTTTCGAAGGTCCGTCGGCGTTGTTCGTGCATGCGCTCAGGAAAGGCTATTTCACGCAGGAAAAGCTCGACGTGCAAATCGATGTCGGCACCGGTTCGGCCTCGTCGGTCAATCGCGTATCGAGCGCCGCCTATGACATGGGCTTTGCCGACATCAACTCGCTGATCGAATTCCTCGGCAACAACCCGGGCGCGCAACCGGCCAGCCGGCCGGTCGCCGTCTACATGGTGTATGACACCATGCCAGGCGCCGTGTTCGCCCTGAAAAAGTCGAACATCAACAAGCCGTCCGACTTGAACGGCAAGACCCTCGGTGCCCCGGTATTCGACGCCGGGCGCAAGGCGTTTCCGATTTTCGCGCGCGCCAACGCGGTTGATCTGAAAACGGTGACCTGGAAGACCATGGACCCCGCTTTGCGCGAGGTGATGCTTGCAAAAGGTGAGGTCGATGCCATTACCTCGTTTTACTTTACCGGCCTGCCGGGACTGGTGGCGCGCGGCATCAAGGCCGAAGACCTGGTCATCATGCGCTACCCGGATTTCGGCGTACAGCTTTACGGTAGCGCAGTCATCGCCAGCCTCAGGATGCTGGCGGAACGTTCGCAAGCGGTGGCGGCCTTTCTGCGCGCCCTGAACCGCTCGATCAAGGAGGTCGTTGCCAATCCCGACGAAGGGATCAGATCGCTGAAGGCGCACGACCCGCTGGTCGACATTGCGCTCGAAACCCAGCGCCTCAAACTGTGCCTGGACTTCTTTGTCGCCACACCCAACGTGCGCCAGGCCGGACTGGGCGCGATAAGCAAGGTGCGTGTGGACAACACTATCGAACAAGTCGTCGCCGCATTTGGCATCAAGTCGCCGGTCAGCCCGGATGGAATCTTTGATTCCCGCTTCCTGCCCGTAGCCGCCGACCGCCGCTTGCAGAACTGACTGCCTGTCAGGCAAGCGCTGGCGCGACGACGACTTCAGGCGGCACGCGCCGCGGGCAGCAAATCCGGCAGATAGCGCCGGGTTGGCTCGATGGTCGTGCCGGACTTGATCACCAGGCGCGGTATCAGGCGCTCGCCAACCAGCAAGGGCGCACCGCGACCATCGCGCATGCTCCAGTCACCCATCACGCGATCGAGCACCGTGATGTCGGCCAGCGTGCCCCGTGTCAGGCAGCCGATGTCGGGGTCGCGCAGGATGGCCGCCGGATTCACCGTCACCCGGCGCACCACTTCGGCAAGCGGCATGCCCAGCGCCAGCATGCGTGTCATTGCACCGCACAGGCTGTAGTCGAGAATGGAGTCGTCGTGATAGCTGGCGAAGTCGCCATGAATATCGCTTGAAATCGTGTTTGGCAGCACGCCGGCGGCCATCATCCGGCGCGCGATGGCATAGCTGAAGTTGATGCCGTAGCCGATGTCGAAATGCAAGCCCCGATCGAGCGCGCGCAGCACGATGTCCGGCACCGCGTCGCGGCTGCCCATGATGCCGTCAGGCATCGAACTGTAGACGTGTGCCAGGGTGTCGCCCGGGCGCAGCACCGGCAGCACTTGTTCAAGCACCTGCTCGGCCACCGGGCGCCGCGATTCGACCACCGGAAACAGTTCTCCGGTGTGGCAGTACAGGGGCAACCCGGCTTCGTTGCCGGCGCGCACGGCGGCGGCCAGCACTTCGGTGCCCCAATGCGAGAGCGAGCCGGACTCTCCATGGCACTTGAACCCGCGAATCAGGCGCGGATGCTGGGCTGCCAGACGCACCAGGTCGGCGACATCCACCATGCCCGGGTTGTGCAGCATGTCGCCGCGCATCCCGCCCTTGAGCGCGCCGGCCACGTTGATCGAGACGAAGCTGCGCACGTCCGTCCGCGCGGCATCGATCACATAGGCCTTGAACCCGCCGAAGGTCCAGGCGCCGGCGCTGCCCTGGTCGACGATAGTGGTGCAACCGGCGTTGACGCCGGCGTCGTCCGCGTTGACCCCGAAATTGGTCACCCATTCATACACGTGCACATGCAGATCGATGAGGCCTGGACAGACCAATGCGCCGGCCACATCAATGGTCTCCTTGCGCGGCATGGCCGACAAATCGGCGCCGACCGCGGCGATGCGCCCGGCGCTGATCGCCACATCCATGAGCGCATCGATCTGATTGGCCGGGTCGATCACCCGACCGCCATGGAGTACCAAGTCGGCTACTGCGGCTACGCTCATGATCCAACCTTTCAGAAATCCCTTGAGGCGGGGGACACAGATACTCCCCGAACCCGATGCAACGCGCATGCCATCAAGTGTGCCACGCCTGCGCGGGCAGTGGTGGACGTCAGCCACTAGGATAGAATTTTGCGCTTGTACCTTCTTTCCACGCGACGTTCGCGGCGTGGCACCGCACATTGGCCAAACCTCTTGAACTCACCTCCGCCGCCCGACCATCCACCTTCGAGGTCGATGCCATCGACGAGAAAGGTGCGATCGTGCCCACCGCGATCGCTGGCGAACACCCGCTCACGCTCTACCTGGATCGCCGCGAACTGGTGACCCTGATGACCCTCGGCGCGGCGCCCGAAGCGCTGGCCTTGGGCTACCTGCGCAACCAGCGCATCATTGCCGGCATCGACCGCATCGCAGCAGTTCAGGTTGACTGGGAAACGGCGAGTGTTGCAGTCACCACCCGCGGTGGCGACTTCTGGGACGACGCGGCAGCCGAGGCGCGCCTGGCCAAACGCACCGTCACCACAGGCTGCGGCCAGGGCACGGTGTTTGGCGACCTGATGGAAGCCATCGACGAGATTCGCCTGCCCGAATCGGTGCGCATGACACAAGAAGTGCTCTACAGCGTGATGGAGCGGGTGCGCAAGCATGAGTCGATCTACAAGCAGGCCGGAGCGGTGCATGGCTGCGCCCTGTGCTCGAACGCCGGCGCCGAGCGCGGCGACATCGTCTATTTCGTCGAGGATGTCGGCCGCCACAACGCGGTGGACGCGATCGCCGGGCGCATGTGGCTGGATGGCATCGATGGCGGCGACAAGATTTTCTACACCACCGGGCGTCTCACCTCCGAAATGGTGATCAAGTGCGCGCAGATGGGAATCCCGGTCCTGCTTTCGCGCTCCGGCCTGACCCAGATGGGCCACGAGATAGCGCGCCGTGTGGGCATCACCATGATCGGGCGCTGTCAGGGTCGCCACTACCTGCTGTTTACCGGACAGCAACGTTTTGTTACCGCGCCTGCGACCTTGATCGCATGACACCCGCGCAACAGCAATCCATCACGGGCCTGATCTTGGCTGGCGGCCGCAGTTCCCGCATGGCCCACGCCGGCCAGGCACGCGACAAGGCCCTGATCCAGTTCAAGGGCAAGCGCCTCATCGATCACGTGTACGAAAAGCTCGCGCCGCAAGTGGGCGGCGTGATGATCAACGCCAACCAGAACCACGAGCAGTTCAAGTCGTTCAAGGTGCGCGTCCTGTCGGATGCGATTGGCGACTATGCCGGCCCGCTGGCGGGACTGCATGCGGGCCTGTTCGCCTCCAAACGTCCATTCCTGATCACCGTGCCCTGCGATTCACCGTTCTTTCCGGATGACCTGGTCGCGCGCATGTTCGATGCGCTCGAATCCACCAGCAGCGCAGTGGCCATTGCGATGAGTGGCGATCAGCCGCATCCGGTATTCGCACTGGTAAGGCGCAGCGTACTGGATCATCTCTCGGATTTTCTCAAGCAAGGCGGGCGCAAGATCGATGCGTGGTACGACACCCTGACAACGGTACAGGTCGATTTCAACGACGACGCCCTGTTCGGCAACATCAATACGCCGCAGGAGCTGGAAGCGTTCGAAAACGGTCTGCCGCTGCCACCGAAAGTCGCAAAGCCGCGCTTTCGGCGCGAAGCGGAAATTCCGCCGGCAGGCGGCAAGGTGCCCGCTGATGCCGGCGTAGCCGTGGCGGCTGCGACCGATTTCCTGGAGCACATCCTGGCCGCACCGGCGCCGCCGGTAGCCAGCCTTGAAGCCATCACTAGCTGCCTCGATGGCTACGACCCCGATGCGCTGCCGGTGGCGATGGTCAACCAGGTGATTCGCCAGTTCGTGCAACCCGTGGCCGGTTTCGAGCAGGTCGCTCTGCGCGGCGCCCTCGGTCGCGTGCTGGCCGAGAACATCGTTTCGCCCATCAATGTTCCGGCGCATGACAATTCGGCGATGGATGGCTGGGCGGTACGTGGCAGTGACCTGGGCGCGGCCGAGCAAGTGGTACTGACCGAGATCGGCAGTTCCCTGGCGGGACGCGAGTTCACCGGCAAGGTAAGCCGCGGCGAATGCGTGCGCATCACCACCGGCGCTGTCATGCCGCATGGTTGCGATACCGTGATACCGCTGGAAATAGTCAAGGCGGACGGCTCGCACATCAAGATTCCGCCGCGGCAGGAGGTCGGCGCCAACCGCCGCTTGGCAGGCGAGGATCTGGCGCGCGGCCAGGTGGCACTGGCGGCCGGCGTGATCATCAAGCCGGCCGAACTGGGCCTGATCGCCTCGCTGGGCATGCCCGAGGTGCGGGTGCGGCGGCGCCTGCGGGTGGCGTTTTTTTCCACCGGTGATGAACTCAAGTCGGTCGGACAACCCTTAACCGAAGGCGAGGTCTACGACAGCAATCGCTACACGCTCTACGGCATGCTCAAGCGTCTGGGCGTCGATGTTGTGGATATGGGCGTGATCCGCGACGACCCGGCAGCGCTCGAAGAGGCGTTTCGGCTGGCCGCGGCCAATGCCGACGCCGTGATCACCTCCGGTGGCGTTTCCGTGGGCGAAGCCGACCATACCAAGCAGATCATGAAGAAGCTGGGCGACGTCGTGTTCTGGCGCATCGCCATGCGCCCGGGCCGGCCGATGGCCTTCGGCCGTATCGCCGATGGCGCGCGCCAGGCCGCGCTGTTCGGCCTGCCCGGCAACCCGGTTGCAGTGATGGTGACCTTCTATCATTTTGTGCGCGGCGCCTTGTTGCACATGATGGGCGCTGCCAACATCGATCTGCCGCTTTTACGAGTGAAATCTCTTGAGGCGATGCGCAAAAAACTGGGCCGCACCGAGTACCAGCGCGGTTTTCTTGAAGCCATTGGCGGTGAACTCGCGGTGCGCATCACCGGCGCCCAGGGTTCGGGCATCTTGCGCTCGATGAGCGAGGCCAATTGTTTCATCGTGCTGGCGCATGACCAAGGCAGCGTCCGGGCCGGCGACGCGGTCGATGTAATGCTGTTTGACGGGCTGGTCTGAACCCCGCAATGAGCCTGGGTGCCGATGCGGCCGCCCTCCCCCGGCCCGCCGGCGCGCCTGCGTGTGGCGCAGGCGATGCCGGCTGGGGCGCGCACCTCGAACTGGGCTTCGAGCGCAGCAGTTCGGATCGAACCGTGCTTGTACGGCGCGAACATCGCGGCCCCTTGCGCATACAAAAAGCCCTCTACCCGGAAGGCCCTGCGGTTTGCCATGCGGTTCTCATACACCCTCCGGGCGGTATTGTCGGCGGTGACCGGCTGTCTCTTGAGGTCAGCCTCGGTGCGCATGCCCATGCCCTGATCACCACACCGGGGGCCACCAAGTGGTACAAGACGGCGGGCGCGGCGGCCACCCAGCAGGTGCAGATTCGCCTGGCGGCCCATGCCGCCATCGAGTGGCTACCGCAAGAAAACATCATCTTCAATCTTGCGCGTGCCGTGAGCGGCATGCGAATCGATCTGGATGAAAACAGCATTTTTCTGGGATGGGAGACCCTCTGCTTTGGTCGCACCGCCAGTGGCGAAGCCTTTGCCGAAGGCAGGTTTCACCAGCGTTGGCGTATCCACCAAAAGGATGCGTGGCTGTGGAACGAAGCTGGTGAAGTCAACGGTGGTGGCGCCCTCATGGCAGCGCCCGCGGGCCTGAATGGGCAGCCGGTATGTGCGACCCTGATCGCCGCCGGGCGCCCTGTTTCCGCCCCCCTTCTCAAGCAGGCGCGGGCCGTGCTCGATGGCATGCCATGCGCGGCGCGGGTGGCGGCAACCCGTCTGCCGCAGGTCTTCGTGGCGCGCTACAGCGGGCCGTCAACCGAGGAGGCGCGCAGCGCCTTTGTGGCGCTGTGGTCCGTACTGCGGCCTGAACTGATCGGCATCGCTGCGCAGGCGCCGCGTTTGTGGGCTACCTGAAGCGGGCGCCAAGCGGAGTGATTGGTTGACACCGGCGCATCCCTGATCTGCCGCTCAATCCCGCCCGCATCAAGGCCGCGTTGGCATAGCCCTGTTGGCCCATGGCGCATCGCCCGCGCCCAAGGCCGGTCAAGAAAAAGCCCCGCGGCGCGGGGCTTTTTCGAACATAGGCGATCAGTCCTTGAAGGCCTCGAACTCGAACCACAGCTTGAGCTCGTCGCCGACCGCAGGAATGCCGAACTTCATGCCGAAGTCGGAACGCTTGAAGCTGCCTTGCGCGTTGCCGCCGCACATCTCCTTCTTGTTGACCGGGTGCGGCCCGCACTTCCAGCTATC
>JAYTDE010000506.1:0-2057 GCA_043736195.1 Burkholderiales bacterium
CTGATTCTGCTCAAGCCTCCCGGCCCTGAGCAAAGCGCGCGCCATTGAGCGCCGCAGGGCGCCTTGCGTTTCCGTGACAGAGTCGCAATATGCACGACAACAACACATTGCTGGCCAGACCAGCGCACTTTCCCAAAACCAGCGCTCGAAAGACATGAGCATTCCGGAGTCCCAAAATGTCATCGAATCCCGCCAGTTCCCTATCCCTGCCGCGTCGCCGCATGACACGCGCCATGCTGGCAGGTACCTGCGCCACCGTCTACGCGCCCTGGTCGCGGGCCCAATCCGGGGGCAGCGAAGATCTTGACGTGCCTTACGTAACCTCGCCCCAAAACGTGGTCGATGCCATGCTCGAGCTGGCAGGCGTGGCGGCGAATGATGTACTGCTTGACCTGGGATCCGGTGACGGCCGGGTTGTCATCACCGCGGCGCAACGCTTCGGCACGCGCGGCACCGGCATCGAAATCGACCCGCGCCTGATAGCCCTGGCACGCGCCGGAGCACATGCTGCCGGAGTCGCCTCGCGCGCCACCTTTCTCGAACAGGACCTGTTCGCCACCGATTTGAGCGCTGCGAGCGTCATCACGCTCTATCTGCTGCCGGCGGTCAACATGAAGCTGCGCCCGGCGCTGCAAAAACTCAAGCCCGGTACCCGCATCGTCTCGCATGACTGGGACATGGGCGACTGGCAACCCGACAGGTTCGTGGTGGTACCCGCGCCCGAGAAAAAGATCGGCCTGGCCAAGACCAGCAAGCTGATGTTGTGGATCGTCAAGTAGCCGGACGGCGGGAACGCGCCTTGGGGCCCTACATGTTCGCCTTGCCGCTACGATTCTTGTCCATGCGCTTCTTGCGTTCCCGCTCGAACTCCTCATGCTCCTTTTTCTTGTCGAGCGCGAATACCGGAACGATCACTTCCCACCAGAGGATCACCAGCACGAACGGCAAAGCCACCCACCACCAGGAAAGTGTCGCGAAGGGTCCGAGCTCCGCCCAGCGCAGCACCGCCAACAAGATTCCGATTACGAGTACAGGCATTTTCATTCTCCCGAGCGACGCATCCGGAGAGCCGGGCGCGCCGATGCAGAGAGCGATTGTAAACCCCAAGACAGGGTCCTCAGGCGCGCTCCGGCGCGCCCGCCCCAGGCTGCGTCACGAAGCCAGCGCCGCTTTCGTGCGCATCGCACGCGCATGCGCGGCCTTGGTCGCGCTGGCGGCCGTCTTGCCGGGCGCACCGGCTCACGCCGACGAAAAGCTTGCGCGGATGCGCAACTGCTATGCCTGCCACCAGGTGGAAAGCAAGCTGGTGGGTCCGGCATGGCGCGATGTAGCCACCAGGTACGCACGCGATCCCGAGGCCGAGGCGCGTCTGGCACGCAAGATTCGCGAAGGCGGCGCCGGTGTGTGGGGCGTAGTGGCAATGGCGCCCAACCCGGCGGTCACCGATGCCGACGCGCGCGCGCTGGCGCGCTGGGTGCTGTCGCTGCGGCCAGCCAGGTAAGCGCGGCTGCGAACGCCGTCTTCCGTGGCTTCACGCGGACTTGATGCGGCCGCGAAGCGCGTCAATCCCGAACCGCACACCGGTCCGCTTGCCAACTCGCGGGACGCCCACGGTCTCAAGGAATTCCCTAATGGTCGCGACCGGCACAAGGGAAATATAATCCGCTGTTGTTGCGCCTGGACCAAGCGCGCAAAGATCCGATCTCGTGTTCCGTTTTTGCGTTTTCATCTCTGGAGGGAATAATGCTTTCAACATCAGTTTCGACCTGGCGCCTGTGCGCGATCGCCGCCGCCACCACCCTTGCCCTGGCCGGTTGCGGCAAGGAAGAACCGAAGCCCGCCGCGCCGGTCAAGGCAGCCGAGCCAGCCAAACCGGCTGAACCACCGCCGACGGTGGTGAAGATCGGCCATGTCGGCCCGCTCACCGGCAGCATCGCCCATCTGGGCAAGGACAACGAAAACGGCGTGCGCCTGGCGATCGACGAGGCCAATGCCAGGGGCGTGACCCTGGATGGCAAAAAGGTCACCTTCGAGCTGATGGGTGAAGACGACCAGGC
>JAYTDE010000507.1:0-8374 GCA_043736195.1 Burkholderiales bacterium
GCATGTGTAAGGCATGCCGCCAGCGTTCAATCTGAGCCAGGATCAAACTCTTCAGTTTAATACCTGTTTGCAGAAATTATCTGCGTCGCCCAACTCAAAGTACTGACAGGTAAATACTTTCATACTTACCTATACTTCAAGTGTGAGCAGTTTGTTGCTTTTAGCTTACGAATCAACCAGACATCGATTGTTTCGCTGGCTCGCAACCAGTTGCCCACACTTATCGGCTGTTAATTTTTAAAGATCGATTGCTGGTTGCAGGCTTCAAAAATTCACAAGCAGCAGAGAAGGGAGATTATGCAGACTTTGTGGACGCCTGTCAACACCCCTTGGACATTTCTTTTCAGGTCGAAAACGTGATCGAGGCGTTCAGAAGCATTGGCAGACGTTACTCTAACCGTAAGGCAGCGATTCGTACGGGGCGGACAATTCCGGATTCGCCGTGCTTTGACAGTCAAAGATGTCTGTCCATTTTCCTGCTGATCTACGGATTCGAGTTTTGCGTCACACACGCCGCACCCGCACAGCACACCCGCAACAAGGATGCACTAAACCTTGGTTCGCGCACTGACAACGCGGTAACGTCCAGCTACGAAGGCGCTATCGGTCAGCGTCACGTTGCCAAACGGATTCAGGCCTGAGCCGTGGAAATCGCTGAACGATGCCGAGTGATTCATCAGTGTGTCGCCGGTGAAGTTGATACATAGCGACGCCCCGCTCGACGCAAAAGCTTCTTCAGCCGCCGTTCGTACGCCAACGTCACACGAGTATAACGATGCGACCACCGCGCCCCCTGCACGGGCCACCATGGCCGCCCGAACGACCGCGTCAGACACGCTGCCACATCGGACCAGAAACAGAATCGGACCAAACCATTCCCGTCCGTACACGTCGAGCTGCTCCATTCGCACCCTAACCACCAACGGCGTCACAGCGATTGCACCAGGAAAGTCCGGGTGCTCGAGGGACGTTGAATCGACGACCACCTCCCCGGCCTGCGCAGCGCGCGCAAGCAGGCCGGCATACTCGCCGCGGCGCACGCTGCCAAGCATTGCGCTCGCCACCACCGGATCCCCGAGCAAATGCGCAAAGCTCCGCGCAATGTCGGTTTCGAACGAATCGAGGTCCATCATTCCGGCCTGAGTCCCGACGCCATCCTGCGACAGGAACACGACTCGCGGACTCGTGCACATGCGTCCCGCAAAAAGTGCGGTTGATCGAACGAGATTTTGCAGCATACCCTGCAGATCATCGGTACTGTCAATCACGACTGGGTTAACCGCCCCGGTCAAAGCATAAAGGCGGGCCTGACGCGCGTTCGTCGCCAGCCAGTCGGCGAACGCGGCGTTACCGGTGAAGTCGATCAAACGCACTTCAGATCGCACCGCGATAACCTGTGCAAGCGGGTGCGCCGCGTCATCGACAATCAGGGCGACTAGATCGGGATCGAACCCGGCGGCAACCAGCACGCGCCGTGCGACACCCACGGAGATCGCCAGCGGCAAAACAGCCAGCGGGTGTGGCTTGACGACCACGGCATTGCCTGCCATAAGAGCGGCAAACAGACCAGGGTAGGCGTTCCATGTTGGCTGGTTGGCGCAACCTATCACCAGACCCACGCCCAACCCCACTGCATGAAAAGTTTTGGCGATACGCTCGTGCGATCCGCGTTCCTGACTTTCCCAAACTGCATGGCGTGGAATGCTCATGAGCTCCTGATAGACGATGGCCACGGCTTCCAGGCCACGCTCCTGCGCATAGGGACCACCGTAACGAAATGCGAGGTCGAACGGGGCACCCGAGGTATGCATCGTGGCAAGCGCGATCTCGAATGAACGAGTATTCAGCTGATGAAGAATCTCCATGCACACGCCGGCACGTACATCCGGACTCGCTCGCGACCAAGCATCCATGGCTCGCGCCGCCGCCGGCACAATCGTATTCAGATTTGCCTTGGGATACTGTATTCCCATGGCCAATCCATAGGGTGAAGACTCCTCGCCAGTCCTTTCCGCAGGACCTGGCTGATCGAGATAAAAGTACGAATTGCAATAGTTTGCAAACGCCGCGCGCCCCTCGGCTGCCAGGATTTCGTTGTAGTCCGCCGGATCCGCGGCGTAGGCGGAAAAAGCATCGCGCGTTGCCAACGCTCGCAAGACCAACTCGAGCATTCCGCGATGCCGGTCAAACATTTCACTGGACATGTTGCACGACCTCCTGAAGCTGCCTACGGCCCGTCGCTCGCGAAAAACGAACACCTCACCATCGAGGCGTTCTCGCTATCAGTCGCATGGCGCTCAAAGCGAAAAGCCTTAACTGTACCCAAAATGGCGTTCCCCGAAACCTGCCAAATCTGGCGCCCTCCGGAAGCCTTGCCAACTTACGGCAAGCGATCCTGCGCTTTCCTCAGCCCTTGCAAGAAGGGCTGGCTCAACAAAATCTAGGCGCCTCCAGCATGATCCCCGCATCAACCTATTTTCCTCAGTTGGCGTAATCGAAAAGCGAAAAATGACAATAAAGTCAGGGGGTTGCCGCATATTTTGGCAACGGCGCCTCAGTTCGGTTTCGGTGATCTTCAAGATCGATAGAACTCAATTAGATTCCCTTGGTTAGAGCAATCACGCTGCTACAACTGAGGAAAATAGGTTCAATGAACAGGGCATGGCCAAATGTTCACCAACTTCCCGATCATGAATCAAACCCTATGTTTCCCGCGCAATATCGGCGAGGGCATCCGCCACGGCTCGTTCGCGCGCTTGCCGCAACGCCGCCTGGATCTTTGTCGGCGTCGATGCCTGCCGCGCGATCGCGCCCGCATCAATTCCACGAACCGCAGCCAGAGCCACGCGCAAGCGTCGTGTAACAAGCGCGGTACGGCTGGCAGCAGTGTGCGCGCACGCCACTGCAACCGCAATCAGTGCAGAAAAGCGTTCAGGCTGACGCAAACCATCGGCGGCGCGCACGAGTTCGGCAAGCGCCTTCGCGTCAAGGCTGGCGGCTGCCTGAAGTTCGACACGGTGGCGCGCGTAAAGGGTTGCCAGTTCACGGCAATCGGTCGGCACCTTCAGCCTGGTGCACAATCGACCCACGGCATCAGCGTCAAGATCGCTGCACAAAGCCGCGAACCGTTCCGCCATGTTCGTTGCCACGTCCGCAGCCGCCGCAAGCCCGCGCATCGCGCCTGAATCCTGCCGCCATGGTGCGAGCTCAGGCGCAATGTGTGCCAACGTACCGGCCGCTTCGAGCAATGCGAACAACGCTACCGGGTCGCGCTCCATCAACCCGCGTGAGACTTCCTGCCAAACACGCTCGGGCACTAGCGCATCTGCCTCGCCCGCCAGTGTCATCGCACGCATCAAGGCCATGGTGTCCGGCGCCACCCTGAACCCAAATCGCGCGACAAAGCGTGCACAGCGCAATATACGGACCGGGTCTTCGGTGAACGCCGGTCCGACGTGTCGCAACAGCCCCTGCCTGAGATCGTCAGCGCCATTGAACGGGTCAATCAGCGGCGCGTCGATGACCGCAGGTTGTACCTGCCGAGCCATGGCATTGACCGTAAAGTCGCGTCGTGCGAGGTCGTCCTCAAGGGTGACATCCGGCGCGGCGTGAAAGGTGAATCCCCGATACCCGGGCGCGGTCTTGCGTTCGGTGCGCGCCAGCGCATATTCCTCATAAGTCTGCGGATGCAGGAACACCGGGAAATCGCGCCCGACCGGCTTGAAGCCCGCCTGCATCATATCTTCCGGGGTCGCCCCAACAACTACCCAATCGCGATCGACAACCGGCAGGCCGAGCAGCTCGTCACGTATGGAACCACCAACCTGATAGATCTTCATTGCAAGAACGCGGGCCGTATCTGACTCCCGGCCCAGCAGTACGCCGCACCTGCCAAAACCGGATCATCAGGGTCATCAGCGACCGGCACGATCGCGTAGCTGCATATAGCGCTCGCGTGGCGAATGTCCGGCAAGATAGCCCGGCACGATTGCCTCCATTGACGCTGGAATCACGTCGAGTTCGGGTGCGAACGGCGACGACGCGACGCTATCGGCTTTGAGAGAGTCAAGATTGTCGCGCGACAAGAGTTCGAGCGGCGCAAATTCCATCAGCCAGGCCTGCAAATACGCCAGTGCATCAGGCAGGGCGACTACCGGACGCGAGTGCCCACTTACCTGCCCCGCATACTCGATGATCTGCTTGAGTGTGTAGACATGCGGGCCAGCAAGGTCATAGCATCGGCCGAATGCAACGGGGGTGTCGGCCGCATTGACCATCGCTTGAGCCACATCCTCGACGTGCACGGGCTGCAGGCGCGAATCCGCCCGGCCAACCGGCAGAAAAGGGACTAGGCGCTGCATGCGTGCGAACAAGTTAATGAAGTTGTCGTCGCGACCGAAAACGACCGACGGGCGAAACACGGTCGTACCGACATTGCCCATGGAGTCCCGAACCGCCACCTCTCCGGCTGCCTTGGACCGCAGATACATGGAGGGGCCATCTACCGCGGCACCGAGTGCACTCATGTGCAGCAGGCGTGGAACACCTGCGGCGGCGCAGGCGACGGCGATCTTGCGCGGCAGATCGACATGTGCCTGCTGGAAACGCAAACCATATGGACTACCGGTATCACTGTGCAAGATGCCGACCAGATTGATCACCGTATCCGCTCCAGCGACCAAGCTATCCAGAACGCGGGCATCGTGGATATCGGCTTCAATCACATCCACCGTTGGCAGAAGAATCAGGTGCTTCGCGCGCTCCCGACGACGTGTCGGAATCACAACTTTTCTGCCTTGGGCAGCAAGTTTGCGTGTGATGGCGGAGCCAATGAAGCCGCTCCCGCCAATGACAAGAAAATTGCGCAAATTCATGATCAGTGTCTGACAGAACCGCAGGTGGAAGCGAAGTTTAGGCGAGACGCGCGCTCTTGGCTCAATTGGGCACTTTCCGCAATGACAACAGCGGCCTCAAGGTGTTTGGGTTGGGCGCTCTTCGCCCCGCCGCGGCGGGATCAACGGCAGGCGATCCTTGATCGACGCCGGTTTGCCGGTAAATAGCGCCTGGTAGATCACCGCGTTGCTGATGACCTTCTTGACGTAGTCGCGTGTTTCGTTAAACGGAATCGATTCCGCAAATATGGCCGCTTCCATCGGCTTCACGTCACGCCAGCGTCGTGGACGACCTGGCCCTGCGTTGTAGGCTGCGCTGGCCAAGGCCTGATGACTGTATAGCTCATCCAGGACAATTTTCAGATAGTTGGTGCCAAGCGCGACATTGGTCTCCAAGTCATTGACGCGGCCGTGGTGATAGTCATTGAGACCGATCTTCTTGGCCACCCACTTGGCGGTGGCAGGCATCAACTGCATCAGGCCCGAGGCGCCCGCGACCGACTTCGCGCTGGCAATGAAGCGACTCTCCTGACGCATCAGACCATATACCCATGCATCATCCAAGCCCAGCGCCTTGGCTTGCGGCTTGACCTGCTCGGCATGCGGGCTCAAATAGCGCAACCCGAAATCATGCAATAGAATGGTCTTGTCAGCGGTATTGATGGCGCGATCAGGAAGATCGTGATTCTTGGCCAGCTGCGAAGCCGCCAGCAGTTGCTTGTCGCCCATGCCACGAATGGTGAACACCCATTCACGGTTGGCATCGGCTCGAAACCCAAGGCGGTAAAGCGCGAGGGCGCGCTGGAACCCCGGTAGCTGCGCGACGCCTTCGACTTCGTCACGTGTCGCCGTATGCCCGACCGCGGGAATCGTCGTCTGACGACCGAGCTCCGCTGCTGCCAGTTGACCGTAGAAACTGTATTCAGCCGCCACGGTTTCGAACAAATGCCTTGCCTCCTCGACCTTGCCGCGTTCCCGCATCGCACGAGCATGCCAGTACACCCATGTGGATTCACGCCTTGACTCAGGCGTCATGTCCTTGATCGCCCGCGTCACTAGCGACCAGTCGCCCGCACGCAAGGCGGCGCGCGCCATCCATTGCAGGTATTCGTCCGACAGTACGATCTCGGAAGCCTCGGCAAACCACTCATTTGCCTCGGGCATCAGTCTGCGTGCGGCCTGGAAGGCGATTTGCGCCCACGCCCATTGATGCTCTGTCTCCGTAAACGGCTTCTTCCCGATCTTCTTCCACCAGTCAGCCGCCTCGCGAGGATCGGTCTTCGCCAGGCGGCCAACTGCGAGCAATGCCAGTTCGCGCTGCGGCCGCGTACGCAGGTCGATACCCCGCTTGAGCCACGGCCCTGGTTGGCTAAACGCGGACTCCAACTGGCGCAAGTCGAGTGCCTGATTGTCCGGCAGATACTCCGCCGTGCGCCTTATGGCCGCAAGCTGATTGGCGTCAGCCAAGGCCCGAATGCGCTCCCAGACATGTCGATCCATCAAGCGGCTGCCGCTGAGCAACTGCTCAGCCATTGCAATGCAGCCCTGCGGCAATTCGCGTGGCGTCATCCATAATGCCAGTGCGTCGCGCAGAGCCGCTTCCTCCTTGCGCAGTACGCGCACCAGCGCCGAATAGCACAATATCTCAAGATCTTCGGTGTAGACCAGCTTTACCCGCTCGCTCTCGAACTGCTCCCAGGTACGCCGACTGCCCAAGAGACGCAAGCGTTCGACCCGAGCTCGCTCGGCCAGAAAACTCTTGTCGTTATGTGCCAAAAACGCCTGAAAGTCGGCGTCATCAGCATCATTTCGCCTGAGTTGAAGGAGCCAATAGTCTCCATACATTTCCAGCGGATGCCCGCGCAACTGCTCGGCGGACAGCACGAGTTTGTCGCGATTTCCTGTGCGGAAGGCCTCGCGGGCAAAAACAAATGCCTCTTCGGGGGTCGCTGTTTGAGTCTTGCGGGGTGCCGCTTCAAGCGCAAACGGGAGCAACAGCGCCGCCAAGGCGCAGCCCAAGGACATACTTCGAATAGTCACTGATCTCATGGCGAATCCGGTTGAGAATAACATACGATTTTGCAGCACCTTGAGATGACAATGAATCCTGCTGATCACCTCGCCGAGTTGGGCGACCTCGCCACCCGCCGCGTGCAGTGGCGCCGTGACTTGCTGGCCAGGCGCGCCGGCATGCCGGCCGGTGCCCGCGCCGAAGCCGACCGCGCAATCGGCGTCGCACTGGCTGCGCATTTGGCACGTTTTGAGGGAGTGCTCGGATTCTATTGGCCGATCCAGCATGAATTCGACGCCCGGCCGGCGGTAACAGCATGGCTCGCCGCATGCGGCAGCCATCGCGCCGTGCTGCCAGTTGTAATCAAGCGCGCGGCACCCCTCAAATTCCGCCAATGGACCCCGGCGACTGCGATGCAGAGCGCCGGCTTCGGCACGTCGGTACCCGCAACTGGCAACTGGATGGATCCTGACGCACTGTTGGTGCCCTTGGTCGGTTTCGACGATCAACACTATCGCCTGGGCTATGGTGGTGGATACTATGATCGCACCCTGGTTGCACTGCCGCGCCGGCCGGACACCACCGGCATCGGGTTCAAGATTTGCCGGATCGATAGCATAGAACCGCAAAGCCACGACCTCAAGCTCGATCGGCTGATCCTGGGGTGAAGGAGGCGATTCAAACTGATGTGACGGGCAGCGCCGGCAACCCGATTGGCGTCGTCCGTCGAGTGCAAGACCATTGGTCGACCCTCCCGCCCCCACATCAGTTTGAATCGCACCCGGGTGAAGGTTGTCAGCGTCAATTACAGTCAGCCTATGCTAAAATTTTGTGCTTGGCGGTGTTAACATAACGCACTGTTCCACAACGATTTTTTTGGCTGCACGTCACCCCGGCGCGCGCTTCGCACTCACCCGGAAAGGGTCCCTCCCATGACTTCGACCTCATTCGCCCCCACCCGCAAGATCGGCTCCTTCCATCCGCCGCAACGCACGCTGATGGGTCCTGGCCCATCAGAAATCAATCCGCGCGTATTGGCGGCATCCAGCCTGCCTTCAATCGGCTATCTCGACCCGATTTTTGTCGAGATGATGGATGAGATCAAGCAATTGCTGCGCTACGCCTACCAGACCAACAATCAGCTTACCTTCCCGCTTTCGGGCCCCGGCTCGGTGGGCATGGAGTCGTGCTTCGTAAACATGGTCGAGCCTGGAGACAAGGTGATCGTCATGAAGAACGGTGTTTTCGGCGGTCGCATGGTCGAAAACGTGCAGCGGGCTGGCGGCGTCGCAGTAGTCGTCGAGGACCAATGGGGTGATCCCTGCGATCCGCAAAAGCTAGAAGACGCACTGAAGAAAAACCCGGACGCCAAGGTCGTGGCATTCGTGCACGCCGAGACGTCGACCGGCGCGCAGTCCGACGCCAAAACGCTGGTTGCACTGGCCCACAAGTATCACATGCTGACCATTGT
>JAYTDE010000508.1:0-2003 GCA_043736195.1 Burkholderiales bacterium
CTACAGCGCGCGCTTGACCCCCAGCCGGGCCGCGAACTTGCGCATGCCGCCAAGCCAGCGGTCATAACCCTGCGCCTTGCGCTGAAAATACTCCAGCACCTGGGGATGCGGCAGGATCAGGAAGGCTTCGGCTTCGATGCCCGCCACCACGCAGTCGGCCAGCGCCGAAGGCGAGATCACGCCATCGGCGGCGGCCGCTGCTGCGCCGGTGCGATTGGCGATCATCGGTGTATCCACCGCCTGCGGGCACAGCACCGAGACGCGCACGCCGGCATCGCCATGCTGGATCGCCAGCCATTCGGCAAAAGCGATCGCGGCATGCTTGGAAACGGCATAGGTGGCCGATGGCAGTGAAGTCAGGAGGCCCGCGGCGGACGCAGTATTGAGCAGGTAGCCGTGGCCGCGTTCGCGCATGCCCGGCACCACCGCGCGCGCGGCGTAGACATGCGCCATCACATGCACCTGCCAGTTGAGCGTCCACTCGGCGTCGGGCGCGTGCTCGCTGCCGTCACGGATGATGCCGGCGTTGGAGCAGAACACATCGACATGGCCGAAGCGCGCCTCGGCCGCGGCCACCAGCGCCTTGATGCCGGCCTCGGCACCCACATCACAAGGCACCGCGATGGCCGGCGCGGCCGCCTGGCCGTTCACGCCGTTCGCGATGGCGTGCGCCAATGCTTCAAGCGCGGCTGCCTGGCTTGGCAGGTCGGCCAGCACCAGGCCCTTGGGATGTTCGCCGGCGAAGCGCAGGGCGAGCGCGCGGCCGACGCCGCTGGCGGCACCGGTGATGACGATGGTCTGGCTCGCAAGTTTCATGGCAATGCCTTTCGAGTGAAGGTATCAGCGCGGCGCGAAGCGCCGTGCCAGCGGGTCCAGCAACAGGCGTTCACCGGCGACGAAAAGCGCGACGATGGCGAAGCAGGCGGCGATCACGGTGCTCATGTCGGCCGAGCCCTGGGCACGCAGCATCAGGTAGCCCAAGCCCGAAGTGGAACCCAGCAGTTCGGCCACCAACGAGATTTTCCAGGCCACGCCATAGGATATGCGCAGTGCGCCCAGCAGGTAGGGCATCAACAGCGGCAGGCCCACGAGAAGGGCGATGCGCGAACGGCGGCGGGTGAAGCTGGCCGCCATTTCCAGCGCCTCGCGGTCGATCTGGCGCAGGCCTTCGCCCACGTTGATCAGGCAAAACGGAATCAGGATCGCCACCTGCACGAAGATGATCGAGCCATGTCCAGGGGTGAACCAGATGGCCGCCAGGATCGCCCAGCCGATCGAGGGAAAGGAATTGAGAAACGGCTGCACACCGCCGCGAATCACCCAGTCCAGCGCCGGCACCGCGCGTTGCAGCAATGCCAGACCGGTGCCGATGATGAGCGCGGCCACCACCGACAGCAACACCCGGCAGGTCGAGGCTAGCGTGTGATAAAGGAATTCCGGGTCGCTGAACAGGGCCAGCAGCCGGCGTGCCACCGCCAGCGGCCCCGGCAGCACGAATTCGGGGAGCCGTTGGGCACCCAACGCCCAGATCACCACGACCGCCAGCACCAGGCCATCGGCCAGCCACAATCCGGGGGACCTGCGCAGGCGACTCATTTGGCTGTGGCGCGGCCGAAATGCCGCGAGGTGTAACGCTCGAGCGGCGCGAACACGCTGCGGTCGGCCAGGTACACGGCAAGGATGATGAACAGTATCACCGTGAAGATGGTCGCGGTATCGTAATCCTGGCGCGCGATGTTGATCATGTAGCCCAGGCCGCGACTGCCGCCGAAGAGTTCCGCCGTAAGTGCAACCTTCCACGCCACGCCGAACATGATGCGCAAGGTGGCCGCGGCGAAGGGCAGCAGCGCCGGCACCATGATGGCGGTGAAATTGCGCCAGCGGCCACGGCCGAAGCTGGACCCCATTTCGATCAGTTCGCGGTCCAGTGCCAACAGGCCTTCGCGCAGGTTGACAATCGCAAACGGCAGCAGCACCACCGAGATCGAGAACACCACCGTGGC
>JAYTDE010000509.1:0-2805 GCA_043736195.1 Burkholderiales bacterium
ATCCGTCTTTTCCATAGCCGCCATCGCGGCAATGCCGCGAATCGTCGCGGCGCAGGCGCGAAAGGTCCGGATCGGGGTCCTGGTCGGTCGACGAAACTCAACCTTTTTGCCGCCCGCCCTCAAACGCCTCGCTGAACTGGGTTATGTCGAAGGCAGGAATCTCGTCGTCGACTATCGTTCGGCGGACGGGGTAGCAGAGCGCTTCCCGCCGCTTGCGCGCGAGCTGATCGAAACAAGATGGGACCTGATCTTCGCGATCGGTACCGAACTGGCCGCACGCGCCTTGATTGACGCCAAGTCGCCAATTCCAGTGGTCTTTATCGCCAATGACTATGACCCGATAAAGGCCGGTATCGCGTCGAGCTTGCGACGCCCGGGTGGCAACATCACCGGGGTGGTCCTTTCGCAGATCGAAGTCGCGGCGAAGCGTATGGAAATCATGCGCGAGATTCTGCCCAAGGCGGCGCGCTACCTTGTGCTGAGCGACGTCTTCACCAAGGATCAGCTGGAGGCCACGCAGCTTGCGGCGCGACAGTTGGGTGTGGGGGTCGTGCCCGAAATCTTCGGTGCGCCTCCCTATGACGTCGAGGCTGCGTTTGCAAAACACCGGGCGCGGGTCGACGCGCTGATGGTTCTGACATCGCCGCAGCTATTTGACCTGCGTGCCAGGGTCGCCGAGTCGGCGACCAAGCACAGGCTGCCCGCATCGGTGGGTTTCCCGGTTAAGAGCTGGGGAGAGGCTGGTTTCCTACTGTCCTACACCGCGGACCAGGACAAACTGTCGGCGCGCGCCGGCGACATCGCCGCGCGCATCCTCAAGGGCGCAAACCCAGCCGAGATTCCGGTCGAGCAACCCACCACCTACGAGATGGTGATCAACCTGAAAACCGCCAGGGCGCTCAACATCAGGATGCCGCAAAGTGTGCTGGTGCGCGCCGACCGGGTGATCGAGTAAGAAAGCCAGACGGGGTGGTCATGGGGCCGTGTTCGACTTGGTTCCAGAAATGGCGAACGCTGTTTGAGCAAGGAAACTAGGGGCGAGTGCCCGCTGCCTCAAGTACACGCATCTCAACTTGCAAACCGGCAGCAGTTGCCATGTTCACCAGGGCATCAAGACCGAACAAATTGATCTTGCCGCGCATCAAGTCGGAGACACGCGGTTGCGTCACGCCGAGAATCTTGGCCGCCTGCGCCTGACTCATTTCGACACGGGTGATATGGCTCTTGAGCGCGGTCATCAGTGCCGACCGTAGCTTCATATTTTCGGCTTCCGCAGGCGTGTCTTCGATCGCGTCCCACACGCTGGCAAATCGCTGCTTGCTCATTTCTCCAACTCCTTCAACAAGTTCCGGTAGCGTTCGACGGCCAAGTCAATATCTGGTTTGGCCGTCGTCTCTGTCTTTTTCTGGAAGCAATGAAGCACGTAGATGATGTCCGCAAACTTCGCTACGTAGATCACGCGGAACGCGCCACTCGCGTCGCGGATCCGAATCTCCCGCACTCCACTGCCAACCGTACCCATCGGTTTCCAATCATCAGGTTCCAATCCTCGCTGGACCTGATCAATTTGATGTCCGGCTTCGCGTCTTGCGGCAGACGGAAAGGCGCGCAGGTCATCCAGCGCTCTGCCGACGAACTCGACGGATTTGCTATCGTCCATTGGTTTAACTATACAATAAATTGTATATTTGATTGTTGATGGCGCTGAGCCGATTGGCGGTTCCGCGCCGCTGGGATCAAGGCGTGCTGAAATTGAATCACGAGCAGAATAAGAGGTCGTGTTCGACTTGGTTCCAGCAACGGTGAACGCTGTTTGTGTGCAAGGGAGTTACGAGCGAGATTCCACCGCATTGCCGGATTGCGCATGCACGTTACTTGCTGAACTGCGCAATCCAGTCGCCACAGGTGAGGTTTCCCAACTGCCCCGCAGCGATCGAGTTTCGAAGATCCACCACAGCCGGTTCGAGGCCGGGCATATCGCGCTCGGCCAACGCGCGGATCTTGCGCAGCACACGCTCCTCATTCAGTGGCCGCGCGGGGCTGCCCAGCGCGGCTTCGCACTCGGCGGTCAGCTTGCTGCCGTCTTCCAGCTCCAGCGTGACGCGCGCGGGCCGATCCAGCGGCCAGGGCTTGACCACCGGCAATTGCGCCATCGAAATGCGTTTGCGCAGCGCGATGATGGCTTCGTCGCGCAGGCTTTGGTCGAGAAAGTTGCCGGGCGCGTCGGCGCCATGCGCCAGTGTTGCGGCGAGTGCATGCGGGATCGAGAACTTGGCGCCCAGCGTGGTCGCGGGCGCGGCGTTGCTGAAGTTCATCGCCATTGCAGAGCCTTCCATCAACACCTTTTGCACCTGCCTGCCGCCGCGCAGTTCCGGGTGCTCGGCGAGCATGGTTTCGATCGCTTCCATTGCCGCATGCGAGTGGTGGCATGCGCCATAGAGCTTGTGATAACCATCGCAAATGGTCCAGTCGCTGCCGAGGGCGTCGGTCAGCTCTGTCGGCTTGGCCGGTGCGCCCAGGCCGCGGGTGTAGACGTCGTAGGGGCCGGCTGGCGTGCCGGCTACGCCTAATCGCGCCATGTCGCAGGCGAACTGGCCCAGCCACGCGCCGGCGGCGGGCCAGGCATTACGCACCAGCGCGCCCTCGATCGGATGGCTGTAGGGGCCGGGGCTGACCATAGTGGCGGCGGCGGTGAGTGCGCGCAGCAACTGCCCGGCGTCATAGCCGCGCAACAGGCCCAGGCCGGCGGCCGAGCACACCGCGTTGTAGACGCCGTGCGGATGCAGGCGTGGCAGGGTGCCGGGC
>JAYTDE010000510.1:0-15703 GCA_043736195.1 Burkholderiales bacterium
GCTGCAGCATCGCCATCGTGATGCGCGACATGCAGGTCAACTCACCCGCATCGTTGCGCAGCTCAATCTGCCAGACCTGCGTGCTTCGGCCGCGATGCAAGGGCCGGGCAGTGCCGGTCACCCAGCCCTGGCTGGTGCCTTTGAGGTGGTTGGCGTTGATCTCCAGCCCGCAGGTGGAAGTGCTCCTTCGCCAGATCGATGGCGTATTGCTTTGCCAGATCAACGCCAACTCGTGTAGTCTCACTCATGGCACTTCCCCCTTCAAAGGTTTTAGATTGACTCCGAAAAACCAATCGTGGTACTTGATGCCGTTACCGGAAAGTGGGGAGTCCCTTCGTATTTGATTTGATTGACGTTTTCGACCTCAAGCGCACCGATTTGCACAAAAAGTACGATTCCCCCGACTTGCGTGGGGCTGGGCGTCTCGATGGCCATCCGATGGCGCCCTCGACCCATCATCCGGGGTCGCGCGTCAGCTGTTGCGGGTCACTTCCAAAGCGTGCACTTCGATTCAGCCTTCGTCATGTAGGCTTCATTGCCGGGGATCTTCTGCACCACCTTGTAGTAGTCCCAGGGGTATTTCGATTCGGAAGGTGTCTTCACCTGCATCAGGTACATGTCGTACACCATCCGACCGTCGGGTCGGACCACGCCGTTCTTGGCGAACATGTCGTTGACCGGGGTTGACTTCATGTGCGCCATCACCTTGTCGCCATCGTCGGTTCCCACGGCCTTGACGGCGTTCAGGTAATGCATCGTCGCCGAGTAGTCGGCCGCCTGGAGCATCGATGGCATCCGCTTGACTTGGTTGAAGAATCGCTTCGACCAGGTGCGCGATTCGTCATTCATGTCCCAGTACCAGCCGTCGGTTAGGTACATGCCCTGGGCGAGATTCAAGCCCAGCGAATGAACGTCGTTGATGAAGATCAGCAGGCCGGCTAGCTTCATCGTCTTCGTCACGCCGAACTCATTAGCGCTCTTAATCGCATTGACGTTGTCGCCGCTCCCATTCGCGAGGCCGAGGATCTGTGCTTTCGAGGATTGGGCCTGCAAAAGGAACGACGAAAAATCGGTGGCAGACAGCGGGTGCTTCACCGCACCGATGACCTTCCCGCCCCCGGCCTTGACCACGTCGGCGGTGTCCTTTTCGAGCGACGCGCCGAAGGCATAGTCGGCGGTAAGAAAGTACCAGTCCTTGCCGCCCTGTGCGACGATGGCACCGCCAGTGCCCCTGGCGAGGGCGATGGTGTCGTATGCATATTGGATGGTGTACCGAGTGCAATCTTCATTCGTCAGGCGCGATGATGCAGAACCAATGACCATGAATGGTTTTTTCTTTTCCGCTGCCACTTTCGACATCGCCAGAGCGGCTCCGGAATTCGTTCCTCCGACCAGCATATCGAGCCCCAGCTGGTCGAACCATTCCCGAGCTTTGGTGGCGGCAACGTCGGACTTGTTCTGGTGATCGGCAAAGACGAACTCGATCTTCTTGCCATTGACGGCGCCGCCGAAATCGGCAATCGCCATCTTGATCGCTTCAACTCCTCCCTTTCCGTCGATATCGGAATAGAGGCCGGAGATATCCGTGATAAAGCCGATCCTGATCACATCATCCGAGACCTGCGCGGATGCCGGTTCACAAAACGTGATCGCGCTGGAAAGCAGGAGGACAAAGGCATGAAGTTTCATTTTTGTGACCTTGATTGTTGCAAATGGCTAAATCTTAGGAGGACGACGATGCAAATGTTAGGATAATCTTCGAGATTTTTTGGACATCTCAACAGCGTGCCGAACATTCTCTCGGTGACCTGAGGTTGACCGCCGCAGAACCAGGGCGGCCACTGATTGGCAGGGTTTCGCTGCGCTGTTCTCTCTAGGGAGCAGGCATCGGAGTCAAGGGGCGCAAGCCGCCCGGCAAGGCCGCACGGCAGAGCGCTTCGACAAAGAAGAAGTCGCCGAACATGGTGGCGCCGTCGACACCCTCGTTGTGCGGTTTCGAATAGCACGAGTGCTTGAGCAGCCCGCGGTGTGATGCTTCATGGGCAAACTCGTCTCGGCACAGCCCTTCGAGCATGGCAAGGCCGCGACCGGCCCACTTGGCACCAGTATCGAGATTCGGGTGAATGCGGCCCAACTCCAGCAACGCGGAGGACACGGCGGCAGCGGCGGCCGTGTCCTTGATGTTGGCGTCGGCGCCGGTCGCGTCGAAGTCCCACGGCGGCACGACGCGGCCGTCGAGCCGTTTCATGTAGTACGTCGCCAGCCGTTCCGCCAGGTCGAGGTATTCGCGCTTGCCGGTTTCGCGTGCCGAGTGCACGTAGCCATAGATGGCCCAGCCCTGTCCACGCGACCACGCCGACTCATCGGACGCACCCTGGAAGGTGTAGCCGCGGAGTCGCTCGCCGGTGGCTTCGTCGTACTCGACGGCGTGGTAGGTCGAGTCGTCGGAGCGGATGAACGCTTGCGCCGTCATGGCGGCATGCGCGTCGGCCGCCAGGCGATAGCTGCCGTCGCCGCTGTGGTTGGCGGCCCAGTACAGCAAGGACAGGTTGGCCATGGTATCGATAGCCGAACTGCAACGGCCGCGTGGGTCGCTCATCGGGCCCCACGAGGCCAGATAGGCGCCGCGGCGCGTGGTGACCAGCCGGGCGCGCAGCTTGTCGGCGGCTTGCAGGGCAATGTCGGCATACCAGCGGTCACCGGTGATGTGATAGCCGGGAATCGCGCTGCTGTCAAAGATGAAGCCGATGTCGTGCGTGTTCGGATCTTCGGCACGTTGCGCCACCAGGCGCATGCGCTCGCGCGCCCAGACCAGGTACTTTTCGTCCTTGGTCTGCAGGTACGAGGCGAACAGCAGGCCCACCCAGAAGCCGCAAAGCCAGTTCCCGTGGCTCCAGGACTTCCCTGTATACCCCGCAGACAACGATGCCGGCAGGCGAATCCACGAACCGTCGGGGGCGGTGACATGGGGAAACTCGACACCCAGCGTGGGCTCGTCCTCCGCGACCTTCTTCGCCATCTGGTCGAGGGTGCGGAAAAACAGTTTCAACTGGGAAGGCGTAGCTTGCGCGTGGCTGGGCGTCTCGATGGGCATCCGATATCTCCTGGGGTGTTGTCGCGCCTGCGGATAACCCGAGGCATGCAAAAATTTTAGGAGACCGGCCCTGCGTGTCGTTAGGACGAAGCGCTGCTTTTTTTGGACTTTTCGGTGGCGCGTTCAAATCGTCAGCTTGGCCAGGCTCTGACGAAATTCGATCGGCGAGCGGCCGGTGTGCTTCTTGAAGTAGCGGCTGAAATAGGCCGGGTCTTTGAAGGCCAATCGATCGGCCACCTCTGCGATGCTGACTTCGGAATGAAGCAGCATGCGCTTGGCCTCCAGCATCAAGCGTTCGCGAATCACCTTGGCTGCCGTGGAGCCGGTGGCTCGTCGCACGGCTTCGTTGAGCGCACGTTCGTTGACCCTGAGCAGGCGGGCGTATTCGCCGACGTCCTGGATCGAATCGAACTGCTTCTCCAGCAGACTCTTGAAACGGCGCACCAGGAAAAGGCTGCGCGACGTTGGGGCGGCATCGAAGCCCGGATCGGCCATCCTAGACGCCTTCATCAGGAGGATGTAAAGGTGACACCGGATCATGTCCTGCCATCCCAACTGGTCGGAGCAATATTCTTCGCCGATGGCGTTCAGCGTTTCGAGCATGCGATTGGCCTGCTCATCGTTGAGGTACAGCGCCTGGATGCTGTTCTCCAAGTCGTAAATCGGAATCTCGTTGAGGGCGTTCTTGTTCTGCAGCTGCAGAGCAAAGAACTCGGTGCTGAAGTTGATCGTGAATCCCACAGTGTCGTCCGACAGCACGAAATCGTGGATCTGCCCAGGGGACATAAAGAACAAGGTGTTCGGCTTCACCTCGTACCTCACCGAATCGATGACGTGGTGACCGGAGCCGTGCTCGACCCAGTCGATCTGATAGAAATCATGCCGATGGGGATATGGCAACGTCGACATCAGATCTTGCAGCGGTGCAAAGTGAAAATCGACGCACTTGACCTGAGAACCGTAGTCGAAGTTCTCGATCTTGAAGATTGGTAACCCGCAACAGGAGAGGCCGTGCATTTGGAGGGTGTGACCTGATTAAGACATTTTAATTAACAACTCTAGCCCTTGCCAATCCCCTTGCGGGCCTCGCATGTACTCCCCGGCGGCTGGGCGGCAGGTTCATCGGCCCCCGTTCATGCCCATTCACGCTTTCCGTCGATCAGCCGGGACAGCCCGAGCGGGTTGCCGTCCTGCAGGGCCGTGGGCAGCAGATCTGGCGGCATGCCCTGGTAGCAGACCGGGCGCAGAAAACGTTCGATCGACAACGCTCCGACTGAGGTAGATCGGCCGTCCGACGTGGCCGGGAAGGGCCCGCCGTGAACCATGGCGTACGACACTTCCACACCGGTGGGAAAGCCGTTCACGAGAATGCGGCCCGCCTTGCGCTCAAGCACCGGCAGCAACTGGCGCGCGTCGGCGTGATCGCTCGCGTCCAGGTGCAGCGTCGCGGTGAGTTGCCCTTCCAGGTGCTCGGCGATGGCCCGAATTTCGGCGAAGTCGCGGCAAGCCACCAGAAGACCGACCGGCCCGAACACCTCCTGCTCCAGCTCGGACTGGTCGAGCAGATGTTGCGCTTCGGTGGAGAACAGCGCAGCCTGGGCGAAGAAACCTTGGTCACCAGTTGCGGCTTTCCCCTTTCCGCGAGCCAGCTCTCGCACGCCGGGCGCGTCCGCCAAGCGCTGCAGGCCGGAGCAGTAGGCGCCGTGGATGCCTTGCGTCAGCATCACCGTCGATTCCTTGGCGGCCAGCGCCACCGCAGCTGCGGCCTTGAATTGTTCGAAGTGCGGACCTGCGATGCCGATGACGAGGCCGGGGTTGGTGCAGAACTGACCGGCACCCAGTACGAGCGAATCGACGAAAGCCTGCGCCAGCTTGCCCGGCGAGTCGGCCAGCGCGCCGGACAACAGGAACACCGGGTTTATGCTGCTCATCTCCGCATACACCGGGATTGGCTGCGGGCGCGCATTGGCCACGCGGCTCAACGCGAGTCCGCCCTGGCGCGAGCCGGTGAACCCCACTGCCTGGATCGCAGGGTGGCAGACCAGGGTCTGGCCGATCTCGTTGCCTTCGCCAATCAACAGAGAGAACACCCCTTCCGGCAGACCGCAGGCTTGAACTGCGGCCTGGATCACCCGTCCGACCAGTTCCGAGGTGCCCAAGTGTCCCGGGTGGGCCTTGACCACCACCGGGCAGCCGGCCGCCAGCGCCGAGGCGGTGTCGCCACCCGCGACCGAGAACGCGAGCGGAAAGTTGCTGGCGCCGAAGACCGCGACGGGGCCGATGGCGATCTTTCTCAGGCGCAGATCGGGTCGGCCCAGTGGTACGCGACCGGGCATCGCCTTGTCGATGGTCACATCGAGCCAGCGACCGTCGCGCACGACCGTCGCGAACAGCCGAAGCTGCCCGACTGTGCGACTGCGCTCGCCTTCCAGGCGCGCTTTCGGCAAGCCGGTCTCGGCCATGGCGCGCTCAATCAACGTGGGACCCAAATCGACGAGACCCTCCGCGATGGATTCCAGAAAGCGGCCGCGCTGCTCCAGCGACGTTTCGCGGTAGGCGTCAAAGGCAAGGGTTGCGAGCTCGCAGGCGCGGTCGATCTCCGCTTTGCTGGCAGCGCCGAAGGCCGGCGCGATCGCTTGTCCGGAACTCGGATCAATGGCGTGCAACTCGCCTGCGTGGCCGCGCACGGCTGCGCTGCCGATCAACATATTACCGGTGATTTTCAATTCGTTCTCCAGAGTTCAAAACTTGCCGTCGACGAGAAGCCCGCGCGCTGCCAGGTTGGCGATTAATGCGCGCAACCCGAACCTCCACGGCTTGACCTTGTCGGAGGTGTTCACACGGTTGCGTAGCGCGCCCAGTTGCGCACTGCGGATAGTCACGATGTCGCCGACCCGGTGTGTGAAGCCGCAGCCCGGTTCACCACGGTCGTCGGTTGGAGCGAACAGCGTGCCGAGAAACAGCATGAAGCCGTCGGGATACTGGTGCGTGTCGCTGAGCGTCTGCTCAACCAGGTCTTGTGGATCTCGGCTGATGCGCTTCATCGAACTCGCACCACGCATTACGAACCCGTCATCGCCTTCGACCAGCAGCTCGACCTCTTGCGCACGCACGTCGTCGAGTGTGAAGCTCTTGTCGAACAGTCGGATGAAGGGCCCGATGGCGCATGAGGCGTTGTTGTCCTTGGCCTTGCCCAGGAGCAGCGCGCTGCGACCCTCGAAATCGCGCAGGTTGACGTCGTTGCCCAGCGCTGCGCCAACGATCTTCCCGTGGCTGTTGACCGCGAGCACCACCTCGGGTTCGGGATTGTTCCACTCCGAACCGGGGTGGATGCCGATCTCCGCGCCGGTACCCACGGCGGACAGCACCGGGGCCTTGGTGAACACTTCCGCGTCGGGCCCGATGCCGACTTCGAGGTACTGGGACCACAGGCCTTGCTCGATCAGCAGAGCCTTCAGTTTCATCGCCTGGGCCGAACCGGGAACGACGCTGCCCAGGTCGTCGCCGATCAATGAACGCACTCGGCTGCGCACCTCCAACGCGCGGCCCGGCTCGCCTCGCGTCTGTTCCTCGATCACGCGTTCGAGCATGCTGTCGGCGAAGGTCACGCCTGCCGCCTTGATCACCTGTAAATCGCAGGGCGCGAGCAGGTAGGGTTTGGTCTCGTCGGGCGTCACCACGGTGTTCCGAAGCACCTCGTCGACGCTGCCGATGCGTCGGCCCGCCGTGCGTTGAACGAGCGTGGCCGGCTCGTCGCGTTCGAGCAGTGTGCTCACGGTAGCGGCGATCGAACTCAGGTCGTAGACGCCATCCTCGCGAATGGCGACTACTGCCGGACCCGCTATGGCGCCGGGCAGCCATGCCCGGCCGATCAGTGTTCCCGTGAAACTGTCGTCCGGAAGAAGGTTAGAGGTCTTGTTCATCGCGAGGGCTCCAGTCGATGCGTCGCAGTTGTTGAAAGATATCTCAGGCGGCGATTGCCGACAGGTCTTGGTCAGTAGTCGCGACGATGCGCTCAACCATCTCGCGCTCGTCGCCGGTCAGCGGCAAGCGCGGTGCACGAACCCATTCGCGCCCTTGGCCCTTTAGCTGCCCGGCCAGCTTGATGTATTGCACGAGTTTCGCCCTCGTATCGAGATGGAAGATCGGCGTGAGCACGCGGTACAGCGCACGGGCCTGCTTCCACTGGTCGTCGGCGACGAGTTCGAGCAGGTGCACCGATTCATTGGGGTAGACGTTGGCCATGCCGGACACCCAGGCCACGACCCCGAGCACCGCGCTTTCGAGAACCAGATCGTCCACGCCGCAGACCACGGCATAACGTTCGCCGAGCAGATTGTGGATGTCGGTCACGCGCCGGACATCGTAGGACTCTTCCTTGATCGCGACCAGCGTCGGGCAGTCAGCCAGGCGCGCCAGCACCTCAGGCGTCACGTCGACGCCATAGCCGATCGGGTTGTTGTAAATCAGGATGGGCAGGCCGCTGGCCTGGGCGACGGTCCGGTAGTGGGCCACGGTTTCGTCGGCATCGCACTTGTAGCCAATGGCCGGGAACAGCATCAGGCCGTCGATCGCCAGGCGCTCGCACTCGCGTGCGTATTCCGCGCCCTGTGTGGTGGTGAACTCCGCCACGCCCGACAGCACCGGAACTCGGCCGCGCGAGGACTCCTGCGCCGCACGCAGGGCGCGCAGTTTTTCGTCCGGGCGCAGCGAGCTGTTCTCGCCCACCATGCCCATCATGACGAGACCGCTGACGCCGCCGTCGATGAGCCGTTCGATACACATCTGCGTGGCATCGAGGTCGAGCGTTCCGTCCTGCTTGAATTGGGTGGTGACTGCGGGAAACACGCCGCGCCATTTCATCTCAAGCCCCTGTCCAGTAGGTCATGCAAGGCGCAACTCCTTGAGTGCCGACAAGCCGCTCAGCACCGCCTGGCCCGTCTGATTGCGCACCATGGTGTCCATGATGAGGATACGTTTGGCCGTCTTCTTTTCGACCACCGTGACTTCGACGGTGATCGTATCGCCGATGAACACCGGCCCGAGGAATCTCAGTTCCTGCCCGACGTAGACGAAGCCCGGTCCGGTGAGGGCGGTGTGCGTCGTCGACACGATCGCTCCGGTCAGAAGGCCGTGCGCCACGCGCTGCCCGAACGGCGTGTCGGCGGCAAAGGCATCGTCCATGTGCAGCGGGTTGAGGTCGCCGGACAAATGGCCGAAGGCATCCACATCGGCCCCGGTGATCGTGCGGGACGTGGTGTGCTTGCGGCCAGTGGGTATGTCGTCGAAGCGAAGCAAATTCTGGCGTATGTTCATGGCATGTTTCCTGTGGTCTGGCTGTTGTCCGGTCTGTGGTGTTTCAGGTCGTGGCTGCGGGGAAGCGTTGGGTTCGTCGGTTTTCATGGAGGTGCTGTTCAAGGGAATGAAACCTGATGGCCTATCGCGCGAGCGAACCGCCGTCCACGGACAAGACCGCTCCGGTGGCATAGCGGTTGCCGGGCAGCGCGAAGTACATCGCCGCCTCGGCGATGTCATCGGGCGTGCCGAGGAAGGGCGTGAGGCGCCGGTGCAAAAATTCGTCTTTCATGGCCCGGGGATCCGCGTGCTCGCCGATCAGCCGGCTGACCATCGGCGTTTCCACCGTTCCGGGGCAGATGCAGTTGATGCGGACGCCGTGGCCCGAGTGGTCGACGGCCATGGCCTTGGTCAGCCCCACCAGCGCCGCTTTCGCCGCGCAGTAGGCCGCACGGTCCTTCAAGCCCTTCAGGCCTGCCTCGGACGAAATGTTGATCACGGAGCCGTCTCCACGCGCCAGCAGGTGCGGCATCGCGTGGTGGCTGACCAGGTAGGCGGAGGTCACGTTGACGCGGAACACCTCTTCCCACTGCGCAGGCGTGGTATCGACCACGGTGCCGGGCCATGAGATCCCGGCGTTGTTCACCACGATGCTCAAGGTGCCGAAGCGGTCGAGAACCGACTGCATCAGATCCCGCACCGCGTCATCGGACGTCACGTCGGCCGCGAAAAAGTGCGCCTTGCCGCCGCTTTGCGTGATTGAACTGACGACCGTGTCGCCACGCTCGCGGTTCCTGCCGACCACGGCGACCCGGGCGCCTTCGGCGGCAAAGCGACGTGCAATCGCTTCGCCGATTCCCGAGGTTGCCCCAGTCACGATCGCCACCTGATCCTGCAGCCGCGGTTGTGTCGTTGCCGTCATCACAGCGCCTGGTGCAGAAGGCGAACCAGATCGTCCCGCACCAGGGCACGGGGGTTGAGCCGGTTCAGCCGTTCGATGGTGAGTGAGTTGTCGACGATCTCGTCGATCTGGTCGCGCGTGATGCCGATCTGTGACAGCCTGGAGGGCATGCCCAAAACCTCGAGCAGGCGGAAGATGCGCTCTATGCCGCGCTGCGCACGCGCTTCCCGTGTCCCTTCCGCGGGCTCGCCCAGCAGCTCGGCGATGCGCGCGAACTTGTCCGGCGCGACGGCGGCGTTGTATTGCATGCCATAGGGCAGCAGCAGGCCCACGACCTCGCCGTGCGGGCGTGGCGCGCGTTCGGCCACTGGATAGGCCACCGCGTGTATCCACGACACGCCGGAGTTGGAAAAAGCCAGCGCCGAATAGATATTGCCCAGGAGCATGTTCGAGCGCGCCTCCAGGTTGCTGCCCTGGTGGACGGCGACCGGCAGGTTCTCTGCGATCAGTGAAATCGCCCGTTCCGCCAGGAGGTCCGCCATCGGATTGGAGCCCTGGTAAATCGGGTCGCCGTCGCTCTTGACGTAGCGGTAGTCCTTTCCGTAGTACGCCTCGATCGCCTGCGTGAGCGCATCCATGCCGGTGCATGCGGTGATGCAGGGCGGCAGCTTCAGCGTCAGTTCGGGGTCGAGCAATGCCACGGCGGGCCGCAGGTGGTTGTCCGACAGCCCGACCTTCATGTTCAGCTTGTCGTCGGTGACGATGGCCACCGGCGACACCTCCGAGCCGGTGCCGGCCGTGGTCGGGATTGCAATGATCGGCATCACCTTGCCGGGAACCTTGTTCTCGCCGTAGTAGTCCGATGGGTGCCCGCCATGGGTCAGCAACACCGCGACGATCTTCGCCAGATCGATGCTGGAGCCTCCGCCCAGCGCAATCAGAAGATCAGGCTTGGCGGCGCGCAACTCGTCGCGGCACTTCAGCACCGAGGCCATGTCCGGTTCGGGCATCGCCTGCGCATAGACCTGCGGATTGAAGTCGCCCGAATGCAGCACCTCCTCGATCTTGCGCAGCAGGCCGGCCCTCTCGATGCCGGAGTCGGTGATCACGGCCACACGCTTCGCACCCAAACGGTGAATCAACGCGGGAAGGCGCTGGATGGCGCCGTTGCCGAAGACGATTTGCCCGGCGCTGTTGAACTTCCATGCGTCATTCATTCCGTGCTTCTCCAATGCTCAGGCGGGCCACGCGCTTAACCCGCGGCCAGAGCCGGGTTCTCGACCGGCATGGGCTTGACCACCGCGCTGTTAACGAACGCTTCGATTTCCGCCGGGCTGTAGCCGAGTTCGGCGAGGACCTCGCGCGTGTGTTCGCCGATGCGCGGCGGCGGGCGGGTCACGGCGGGCGCCTTCCCGTCATAGCGCACCGGGTGACTGAGCAACTTCACGTTGCCCACATCAGGGTGCTCGACGTCCATGATCATCTTGTTGAAGACCACTTGCGGGTCGCGCTCGACTTGTTCATAGTCGTTCACGGGTGCATTCCAGACGTCGCATTGCGCAAAAACGATTTCCCACTCCGCCGTGGTCTTGCGCAGCATCACCGCACAGACCGCCTGGTGGATCTCGCTGCGCTTGTCGATCTGGTCCCGGTCGGTGTACCGGGCAAATGGGTCCGCGCCAAAGGCCTTGACGAGCTTGTCGGCGGAGGTCAGGGAAATGGCGATCCATCCGTTGCTCGTCTGGTAGGCGCCGTAGGGCGCCGGATGGAAGCGGCTGCCCATGCCGGGCGTCGAGCGCTTCCACAAGGGTCCCTTGTTGAGGTAGTAGGTCAGCGGCTCGATCTGCAGGTCCAGCGCGGCGTTGAGCAGGTTGCTCTCGATCATCTTGCCCTTGCCGGTCTTTTCCCGTTCGTACATCGCCGCCACGACGCCAAAGGCCGCCAGCATCGCCGCGTGCTGGTCGACGATCGCCGAGCCCACGGGCGTGGGGGGCGCGCCGTCTTCGCCAGACAACAGCGCCAGGCCGCTCATGCATTGCAGCAGCAGGTCCTGGCCGGGACGCTCGAGATACGGCCCGTCCGAACCATAGCCGGTGCAGGAACAATAGATGAGCCTCGGGTTGATGGCTTTCAGGCTCTCGTAGTCGAAGCCCAGGCGCTTCATCACGCCTGGCCGGTAGTTCTCGATCACCACGTCCGCCTCACGCACCATGCGCAGGATGATCTCTTTGCCTTTGTGGCTGCGCAGGTCGATCGACAGACTGCGCTGGTTGCGATTGGCCAGCATGAAGAAGATGCTCACGTCATCGATGAACGCGTCAAACCCGGCCCAGTGGCGCTCGAAAGCACCCTTGAGAGGCTCGATCTTGACAACATCGGCGCCCAGGTCGGCCAGCATCTGCACCGCCGAAGGGCCTTGAAGGAAATGGGTAAAGCTCAGAACTTTTACGCCTTTGAACATGTTTTTTGCTCCGTAATATTCAGTGGGTCAATTCAGCAGGGCGCGCGAGATGATCATTCGCTGTATCTCGGATGTTCCTTCCACGATCTCGAGCACCTTGGCATCGCCGAACGCGCGGGACACCGGGTACTCGCTCATGATTCCGTAGCCGCCGTGGATCTGGACGGCCTGGTGCGCAGCCTCCATCGCGCGCTCGGTGGCGAACAGCTTGGCCATCGACGCTTCCTGGTCGAAGGGACGGCCCTCGTCCTTTAATGCGGCGGCCTGGTACAGCATTAGCCGCGCGGCGTGCGTGTGCACGGCCATGTCGGCCAGCTTGAACTGCAGCGCCTGGAAGCTCGCGATCGGCTTGCCGAACTGCGAACGGTCCTTCATGTACGCGGTAGCGCGGTCCAGCGATCCCTGCAGGATTCCGAGTGCCAGCGCACCGATAAGGATGCGGCCGGTGTTGATAGTGGACAGCGTCTGCCGCAGGCCGGAGCCTTGTGCGCCCAGCAGGTTCTCCGCCGGCACGCGGCAGTTGTCGAAGAAGAGTTCGTAGGTGCTCGACGCGCGCCAGCCGATCTTCTTGAGCTTCTTGCCGTAGGTGAAGCCGGACGTGCCGTTGGGCACGATGATGTTGGATATCTCGTTGCGGCCGTCGGCCTTCTTGCCGGTGACGGCGGCCAGCACGACCGGACCGGTCACTTCGGTGCCGGAATTGCTGATGAAGATCTTGGCGCCGCTGATCACCCAGCTGCCGTCGACCAGCTTGGCGCGGGTCTGGATCGCGCCCGCGTCGGACCCCGCGTTCGGTTCGGTCAACGCGATCGAGCCGATGCGCGAGCCGTCGAGGATGGGCCGCAGGAACTTCTCTTTCTGCGCGTCGTTGCCGAAATTGTTCAACAGGCTGGCAACCGAGGAGTTGGCCATCAGCGAGTTGGCGACCGCGCAGTCCACGCGCGCCAGTTCCTCCAGCACGATGACGAAGGAGAGCCAGGAGCCGCCGCCGCCGCCGTAGGCTTCGGGGTAGGGCAGGCCGGTGAAACCCAGCTCTCCCGCCTGCCGCCAGACGTCGTAGGGAAAGCCTTGTTCTTCCCACAGTTCTTCGGAAATGGGGGCGATGTCGCGCTCGGCGAAGCGGCGCACCGCGTCGCGGATCATCGTGTGCTCTTCGGTTAACCAGGGGTGCATGGGGGACTCACTTGAATACGGTGGAGGAGGCGCCGGCAGGACGACTTGCTTTGGTGTCGCGCCGTGCGAGGAAATTGCGGAACCCGGCGCGCGCGTGCGGCGTGCCGAAGTTGAGGGCGTAGCTGGCGGCTTCAAATTCGAGCCCAGCATGCAGCGGGAGCTCGACGGCGCGGTTGACGGCGAGCTTGGCCATTTCGACTGCAAACGGGTGGTGGGCGGTGAGTGACCTGGCGAATGCGAAGGTCTCGGCGTGCAAATCGTCCGGGCTCGTAATGCGGTTGATGAAGCCGAAATCGCGGCATTCGTCGACCGCGTAGTGGCGCCCGGTGAGCACCATCTCCTTGGCCCGCGTCAGACCCATCTTCTGCACGGCGAGCTGCGTCCCGCCCCAGCCCGGCATCGTGTCGAGCTGGATCTCGGGAAAGCCGAAGCACGCCGTCGCCGAGGCGACGATGAAGTCGCAGGCCAGCGCGAGCTCGAAACCGCCGCCGAGCGCATAGCCGTTGACCATCGCGATGGTTGGCTTGGCGAACTCGTGCAGGCGCTTGAAGACGCGGTGGCCGGCGACCATGTCGCGGTAGGCAGCGACCGGGTCGAGTTGCGCCAATGCCTCGACGTCGTTGCCGGCGACGAACGCCTTGCTGCCTGCCCCGGTGATGACCACGGCGCGGGTGGCCTCGTCGGCCGCCGCGGCGTCAAGCGCTGCGTCGAGCAGCTGCAGCAGGCCGGGAGCGAAGGCATTGAGCTTGTCGGGGCGGTTGACGGTCAAGAGTCGCACCGCGCCGATCTGCTCGGACAACAACATGGAGGACGTGGCATTCATTGCGTCACAGCACCTTGAGATAGGTCTTGCCGCTCGCGACGACGGTGCCCTTCTGGTTGGTCACGGTCGCGGTGAAGATGCAGGTGTTGCGCTCGTCGTCCTTCTCGGCCAGATCGAGCCTGGCGGTGACGGTGTCGCCGATGTAAACCGGCGCTGTGAAGGTGATGTCATAGCGATGCGACACCGCGCCGGGATTCGGCGCCTTCGCGGCCATGGTGCCCATCACGGTGGCGAGAAAGCCGACCGACAGCGCTCCTTGCGCAATGCGCCTTTCGAAACGCGTAGTCTTGGCGTACTCCTCGTTGACGTGCACGCCGTAGAAATCGCCGACGATGCCCGCGAAACCATACACGTCGTATTCGGAGATCGTCTTCGCGAACTCGGCGGTGTCGCCGACCGCGTAGCAGTCCATGTGGGGTCGTTTGGCCATGATGAAATCAGTTCAGACGCGGTCGGCCTGCGCCGACCGCTTTGGTTTGTCGAAGCGACTCTTACTGCTTGGCCTTCTGGACCTTGTCGAACAGCGCCTTGCCATCGGGAATCGCGCTCAGCAGCGTTTCGGTGGTCTTGGTGGTCTGCGCCTTCATCGAGGCGATGTCCGGCTGGACGATTTGCACGCCGGCCTTCTTGATCTTGTCCATCGATTCGGCGTACGATTTCTTGTAGAACTCGCGGCCGGCTTCCAGGGCTTCGGTGGCCGACTCCTGCACGATCTGCTGTTGTTTCGGTGTCAGGACATCGAACTTGGTCTTGGAGGCGATCAGCAGCGCGGGCAGGTAGTGCACGCGGGTGATGTTGTAGAACTTCGAGACTTCGACGAACTTGTCCATCAGGAACTGGTCGGGCGAGGTGTCGGCTCCGTCGACCACGCCTTGCTGCAAGGCCATGTACACCTCGCCATAAGCCATCGGGGTGGGTTGCGCGCCGAACGACTCATACGCCTTGACGTAGCCGGGCGACTGCATCACGCGCACTTTCATGCCGGCCATGTCGCTGCCCTTGTTGATGGGCTTGGCGGAAAACACATTACGCTCCATCACCGACAGGAAGCCCAGGCCGACGAGGTTGTGCTGCGGCAGCATGGCGAGGAACTCCTTGCCGACCGGACCGGACAGAACCTTGTTCGCCTGGTCGACGCTGTCGAAAAGATAGGGCACGTCGAACAGGCTATAGGCCTTGACCGTGTTGGTCAGCGGCGCCTGCGCCGTGATGAACAGGTCCAGCCCGCCGGTGCGCCCGGCCTGGATCATCTTCACTTCGCCACCGAGCTGCGACTGCGGGAAGAGGTTGATCTTCATTTCGCCGTTCGACTTCTTGGCCACCAGGTCGGCCATGCGCTGCGACATGAACTGGTAGTGGCTGTCGGGAGACAGCGTGTGCCCGAGGTTGAGTTGCACCGGTTGGGCTTGCGCCGAGAACGTGATGGCAGCGGCGAAGCAGGCCAGGGCGGTGCGAATGGGGAACGATTTCATGATGTCTCCAACAGTTGAAACGAGGGTTGAAAAAGGAGCGACTCGAGTGGCCGCTTTACTTGGCTTTGGTGTAAGGGATGTTAGGCAGCAGGCCCGTGTCGGCGTTAGGACGGTTCGCGCGAATGCTTGGACTTTTCGACTGCGCGCGAAGCGATCGGCGCGAAGTAGTACGGGTATGTCCTCGAGCGCGTTGACCATCGGACGCTCGCCGTGCCGAACCGCCCACGCGCGGTGGCACGGGTGCCCAGCGGTTCAATCCGTCAAGAAGTGCATGCCGTGTTGGGCCGCTGAGGTGTACCGCGCGCAGGGATCGGGTGACGGAGCGCGGCTGCCTCATGGACATTCCGCATGCCGCAGCAGATGCCGCTGCAGCGGCTGCAGCACCTAGGGAAGCGCGGATCAATTCATCGCGGCGCGCGATCACTCGAATTGGGCGGTCTGCGGCGTTGGTTTTCTTGCAAATATCTCGATATTTGCTGCAAAA
>JAYTDE010000511.1:0-2192 GCA_043736195.1 Burkholderiales bacterium
CCCGCCGCCCTGGCCTGGGACAATGTGCTCTACGACAGTCATGCGCTCGGCTACGTGGTCGCCACGCACCAGAAAATTCAGGTGCGGCCCGGACCCACGGTACTCACCTACTACCTGCCCCTGGCCCACATGGCGCCAGCGCAGGCCCGCGCGCGCCTGGCCAGCGCGCCCTGGCGCGAGTGGGCGATGCCGATCCTCGACGAATTGTCGAAACCGCATCCCGGCTTGCGCGCCCGCTTGCAGCGCCTCGACCTGTGGCGCTGGCCGCACGCCATGCCCAGGCCGACGCCGGGCTTTCGCGCCCTGCCGATCCGCCACATGCTGGCACGCACCGATGGGCCGCTCTTGTTCGCCCACTCCGACCTGTCCGGCCTGCCGCTATTCGAGGAAGCGCATTTCGCGGGCGTGCGAGCCGCCGAATTCGCCCTCGGCCGCCGTCAGTTGCCGCGCGGCACGCCGGCGGAAGCCGGCAATCCAAACACGCGATCAAAGCCCCAGGTGAAGGCGAAGGTGTAGACGAAAAAGAAAATATTCAAGCCCAGATTGACCATGAACGAGCGCACGTAGCCGATCTCCAGCCACCATGCCGCCACCGGCAGCAGCACCACCAGAAAGCCGACCTCGAAGCCCACCGCATGCAGCACGCGACGGCCGAAGCTGCGACCGCGTGTCAGGCGCCCGGCTTCCCAGCGCTCGAATAGCGCGTTGTAGCCGAAGTTCCAGCTGACCGCGAAGATGGAAGCGAAGACCGCCAGCGCGCCGGCGCGCTCGATGCCGCTGTCGCTGACACTGAAAAACCCCAGGGTCCCGCAGGCGAAAGCGATGGCCTCATAGATTCCTACGTAGACGATTTTTCGCTTGATGCCTTGCAGGGCCATGCCTTGATCCGTGGGGATTTGCACAAGCCGCGAAAGGCGCTGCGCCGTTGCCAAAACGAAAGATTGGCAGCCACCTGCCGCCACGCGGCCGCGTCGACGCTGCAGACGCGGTTCGCAGCGTGGCGACTACGCCACCTTCACCTTCAACAGATAGTTGAGCACCACCTCGGTGGCGTGCTTCAAGTGGTTTTCGCGGGCCACCGGGCTCATCAGATCGCGCGCCAGCACGGTCGATAGCGTGAAGCGGTTCGACAGGTAGTAGTAGTTGAGCGCCACCAGGGTGATGTAGACCTCGGCCGGATCGATGCCGCCCCTGAACACACCGGCTTCCTGGCCGCGCTGCACGATCTGGCGGATATTGTTCTGCACCGGCGAAACCAGCAGCGCCAGCTTGCGCGACTTCTTCAGATACTTGGCTTCGTGCAGGTTCTCGCTGTTGATCAGGCTGATGAATTCGGGATGCTCGATGTAATAGGTCCAGATGAACTCCACCAGCCGGATCACTGCCTCGACCGGCTCGAGATGGTCGAGTTCAAGCGCCTTTTCGGCTTCGGCCAAGCGGATATAGACGTTTTCGAGCACCGTCAGGAACAACTGGTCCTTGGAGACGAAGTAGTAGTAGAGCATGCGCTCGTTGGTGCCGGCACGCTTGGCGATGCGGTCCACGCGCGCGCCGCCCAGACCATGCTTGCTGAACTCGCCGGTGGCGGCATCGAGAATCCTCGCGCGTGTACGCTCCGGGTCACGTTTGACCTTGGTCGCCACGCGCGGCTTGGCGCGCCTTGACGGTTCTGTGACTTTGTCCATCGGTGGATCGCCCCCTGCATGCACGCGTGGCTTCGAATCGGCCTTCGACAGCATGCTTGTTGGATTATTGCACTGCACAAGTGGGATAATTCTAGCCTGATTCGCTCCGTGCACCCCGCACTGCGCCGCTTTTCGCCGCACCCGCCAACCCCGCCCCATGCCAAGCCTGGCCGACCGCATCGACGCCTTGTTGCCGCAAACGCAATGCACGCGCTGCGGCTATCAGGGCTGCCGCCCCTATGCCGAAGCCATTGCCGCCGGCGCGGCCGACATCAATCAATGTCCGCCAGGCGGTGCGACAGGCATTGTCAAGCTGGCCGACCTGCTCAAGACCCTGCCCAAAGCGCTCAATCCGGTCAACGGCATCGAAAAACCGCTTGAAATGGCGGTGATTGACGAGAGCCTGTGCATCGGCTGCACCCTGTGCATCCAGGCCTGCCCGGTCGATGCCATCGTGGGCGCGGCCAAGCTGATGCATACGATTCTGTCAAGCTGGTGCACCGGCTG
>JAYTDE010000512.1:0-2845 GCA_043736195.1 Burkholderiales bacterium
GTCCGGCGCGAGTGACCGCGGCGACCAGAAGCCGCCGTTGATTTCCTGCGCGAGTTGCCCGTCGGCCCATCCGGCATAGCCACGAAACAGTTTGCGGCGGCCGGCGCCCTGCGTGCTGAAAAGACGTCGTACCGCGGCGCTGCCGGCAGCCAGTTGTATGCGGTCGGCCAGCGGGAAGGCGCCATCGACCGCGACACTGCCTTCCACCAACGCGAAAAAAGCCTGCGGCGCCAGCGGACCGCCGAGAAACACGCGGGCGTCCTGCACGCCACCACCCGGGCCGGCCAAATCCGGTGGCAGCAGCGCATCGCTTGGCCGGTTCAGGATCAGGCCGATGGTGTTGCCGTCCGGCGCCTGCCCCACCACCACCACACTGCGCTCGAACATCGAGCCATGAAGGTTCGGTGTGGCCACCAGAAGCGCCGCCCGCTGTGCCATACCCTGCGCCATAGCGTTGCGCCCGAGCACGGACCCAAGCAGCAGCGCCAGCGCGGCACGCCACGCCAGGCGCCGTTGCATCGCCACACCCACGCTATCCGGTTTATGCGGTACCCTTTTAAACATGGTGCAAGACAATGACTTGTTCAAGACCACGCGCATGGCGCTTTTGCGCGGTGCGAACCCGAATTACATCGCCGGGCAGGCGATCTTCCTGCAGCGCGACGTACAGGGTTTCCCCAAGGGTTCGAATGGCAGGATCGTCAGCATCCAGGCCGGGCGCCCGGGTGAGCACCGTTACCTGTTGCTGGTGGGAAACGAGAAGTTCTGGGCATTCGAGGCCGATTTGCGCCCGACTCCGCCCGGCGATGCGCCGCTTTCGACCGGGCCGGACGGCACGCTTTCGATTACCCAGCGCCTGCAGTCGATGACGCTGTCGCAGCGCATGGCAACCCTCGGGGTGGATGAAACACGGCGCCTGGGCGGCATGGCGGCCACCCAGCGCATGCACACACTGACGCCTGAGCAGCGCATGCAGGAATTGCTCAAGACCAATCGCAGCCAGGCGCTGGCCAACACGTCGGCGCCAACCACAGCTGACAACTCTGGCGCGGAAGCCAAGCCCGAACTCCTGCCTGGAGAGCCGCCGCCGACCTCCGGCAAGACCTGAATTCACGACTTGCCGCCGGCATGGCGCGCACGCGCCGCCCAGGTCAGCATGCCGCGCAGAATCTTCACCTCTTCATGTTCCAGGCGCGCGCGCGCAGCTAAGCGCCGCAGGCGCGGCATCAGGCGCTTGGGATTGGCCGGATCATGAAAACCGATCTCCGCCAACGCGCGCTCGGCGTGCGCGAACAATTGCTCGAGTTCGAGTCCGGTGGCCGGCGGATCGAGGTCACCGGCCGGGCCGGGGATCGCCGCATCCTGCGCCATGCGCAGTTCGTAGGCGAATACCTGCACCGCGGCTGCCAGGTTGAGCGATGAGAACTGCGGATTGACCGGAATGTGCGCCAGCGCATGGCAGCGCCGCAAATCATCATTGGACAGGCCCGAGGTCTCGTTGCCGAACACCAGCGCCACCGGGCCGCGCGCGGCCTCGCGCAGCAGGGCTTGCGCAGCGCCGCGCGCGTCGAACACCTGCGGCCCCATGTCACGCGGGCGTGCGGTGGCGGCCACCGCGTAGATGCAGTCGGCCAGCACCTGGTCGAGCGACTCCGCCCTGGTAGCGGCAGTCAGCACATCGTCGGCACCGGCAGCCATGGCATGCGCGGTGGCATCGAGCTGGCAGCGCGGCGCCACTAGCGCCAAGGCCTCCAAGCCCATGGTCTTGATCGCGCGCGCGGCCGCACCGACGTTGCCGGGGTGGCTGGTTTCGATCAATACGAAGCGGATGTTGGCCAGCGGGTCGGGAGCTACGTGCATGGTCAGCTAAAATCGCAGTCTTTGTGGAACAACAAGCCGCTTGCGGCACAAGGCCTTCAACATGCACCCGATGCTCAACACTGCGGTGAAAGCCGCGCGCAAGGCCGGCACCATCATCAGTCGCGCATCGCGCGACGTCGACCTGCTCAAGGTGGAGTCGAAACGCCAGAACGATTTCGTCACCGAGGTCGACCGCGCAGCCGAAGCCGCCATCATCGCAGTTCTTAACGAAGCCTACCCCAACCATTCGATTCTCGCCGAGGAGTCCGGCGCCTCCAAGGGCTCGCAGGGCGAGTTCGTGTGGATCATCGATCCGCTCGACGGCACCACCAATTTCATCCATGGCGTGCCGCAGTTCGCGGTATCGATCGGTCTCAGGCACAAGGGTGTGATGACCCAGGGCGTGGTGTTCGATCCGGTCAAGAACGAGCTCTTCACCGCCACCCGTGGTGCCGGTGCCTACTTGAACGACAAGCGCATGCGCGTGGGCAAGCGCGACCGCATCAACGATGCCTTGATCGGTACCGGCTTCCCTTTTTCCAAGATCGACCTGCTCGAGCGCTACATCGAAATGTTTCGCAAGGTCACTCTGAACTGCGCCGGCATCCGCCGCCCGGGCGCGGCAGCGCTTGACCTGGCCTACGTGGCGGCCGGCCGGTTCGACGGCTTTTGGGAAATGGGCCTGGCGCCCTGGGACATGGCGGCCGGCGCGCTCCTGGTACAGGAAGCCGGCGGCCTGGTAGGCGATTTTGCCGGCAACTCGGATTACATGGAAAGCGGCGAAATTGTGGCGGGCAGTCCCAAGGTGTTTGCGCAGTTGCTGGCCCTGGTAGCCTCCGTGTAGGCGGGCTGTGTCGCTGCGCAAGCTGTTCGGACCAAGCGGCAAACCGCCGCGACCCTCGGCGGCAGAGGCCGCAACCGCGGCGCAGATCGAAGCCGGCATGGGCCACTATGAAAGTGGCGATCTGCTGGCAGCCGAGCACGC
>JAYTDE010000513.1:0-1547 GCA_043736195.1 Burkholderiales bacterium
AGTTGATCGACCAGACGCTGCGCATCTCGAACGCGCTATCGACGATGGTGGCGATGACAAGAGTTCAAATGTCCGGCGATCGAGCGCTTGCGGGCGCAATGACTGCCACACAGCTTGATCACGCGGGCTGCCTTCCACGTCTAATTGCGCCAACGAATTGACGGTGATTCAGAATGGCAACTTCAGGCTGGGCAAATTCGATACCCGTACGCGTGCGCCAAGCCAGATGGTAAAAAGCCCTCGGCTAGACGAGGAAAACCTTCAATCCCGCCAGCTTGGCTGCATCCGACTGCCGCTTATCACCGGTGACAAACGCCTCGGCCTTCAACGCGACCGCGCTGCCAATATGGATGGCATCCATCGCACGAAGTGAACTACTTTCCAAGCTGACCAGAGTTTCCGCCATGACAACCGGCGTCAGGTCACAGATGGCGATGTCGGCGATGTCCGCCATCAGCAAACCCTTGAGTTGCCGGTACTGGCTATCGCTCAGGTGTCCTTCACGCTGCAACCGACAGAATGCGGAAACGATTTCCGGCAGAGCAATGCCCGAGAGCACGATCTCGGTCGCCTTGTCGCACCACTCGATGACCGCGTCCGAACCTGCCTCGCCCAGATAACGCTTGGCGAACGCGGACGAATCGAAGAACACACGCATCAGTTACCGGATTCGCGGTCTTCGAGAATCACGCGGCTGATGGAGACGCCATCAAGCACCAATGGCTGCACGGCGCGCCGCTTCCAGGAGGGCAGGTCTGTGGCTATGGGAACGATGTCGGCGATCGGCTTGCCATTGCGCAAGACGCGGATGGTCTCACCTGACTCGACCAGATCGAAGTAGTGCTTGGCTTGATTGCGGACTTCGGTAAAAGAGGCTTGTTTCATGACCACTTCACGATGTACAGATTGATGTGATTATATCTGTACAGACCCATCAGCCTATGCGATGAATTGGGCAATCGCCGCAAGGATGCTGCCGATCTTGTGGCATTTCCGAAACAAAAGCGCATTTCTGTGGATAACTTTGATCTTATCCACAGGGTATGCAGTGAAAAACGTTCAGCCGCCTGGCCGGATCGCCTGTCGGCACACGCTCAACCAAACTCGTAAAGCGCCACCGGATTGTCCACCAGGACCTGCCTGCGCAGATCGTCCTCCGGCACCCACTGCGCAAACGCGTCGAGCAAATCGCCGTCGTTCTGCATCTCGTCGTACTGGTTGGGGTGCGGCCAGTCGCTGCCCCACAACACCCTGTCTGGCCGGGCATCGACGACGCCGCGCACCAACCGCCGCATGTCGGCCCACGGGGTGCCTTGGGCGGACATGCGGTGCCGCCCGGAGACACTCACCTCGCGCAGGTGCCCGGGCGCGGACGCCACCGCCCAGGCAGCGCTTGAGTCGCCTTGCCCTTTTCCATCACCAGCGCACCGGAGACAAGGGTCGCCTCGTAGCCAGCGGCCGGCGCTCTGCGCCTGTGTTCATCGTTTCACGGCCGCCACTTTTTGATTCGCATCTGAACTTCCACTTTGGGCAGGCGACAACGCGGA
>JAYTDE010000514.1:0-2344 GCA_043736195.1 Burkholderiales bacterium
GATGGCGCAAATGCATCGCGAGAATTTCATGCACTGCTCACCACGCATGGGCTGAAACCGGTGCCGCTGTTTCCCGATGCTCGCGTGGCCGGCTTTGCTCCGATCTGGCATCTGACGGTTAGTGAACAGGAGGCGCAAGTCGTGATTGCCCGCCTCACCCGAACGCCAGGCGTGGACGCGGCCTACGGCAAGCCACAAGACGAACTGCCGTCGCCACCCTAACCCTCTGGCGGAGCGCCCCGGGGACGCTCCGCGCGAAGCTCTTCCTCCCCCGGACGAACCATCAACCCATAAGGTGAACACAATGGCTAGCAACACGAAATCCGCCCCGGATAGTCGTCCGGGGTTCTCCTCTGTTCCCGAACTCATTTGCCTGGCTGCGCCGGGCACTGGCCTGCGTGCCCGTGCGGCGGCTGTCGCGTCAGCCAGCGGTGCCAACGTCAGTTCGCTCAATGCGCTGCTCACGGCGGCCGGGGCGACGATGGTGCCCATTTTTGGTAGTGAAGCACGGGTTGAAGTGTCCCGTGCCGCTGCAGCCACCTCGGCGGCAGCGTCGTTGCCGGAGCTCAGCAGCTACTACTCGGTGATCGTTGATCCGGCGAAGATGGACAAACTCGCCGTTGACCTGTTGAACGACCCCTCCGTCCAGGCCGCCTACGTCAAGCCAGCGGCGACCCCCCCGGTGTGGCTGGAAGACGGCGGTCAGGCAGTGGCCGATGCGGCACCCGACGGCGAACAGGTACCGACGCCAAGCTTTGTGGCCAATCAGCTCTACCTGGAAGTGGCCCCCGGTGGCATCGACGCCCGTTATGCCTGGACCCGCAGCGGCGGCAAAGGTCAGGGCGTGCGGGTGATTGACATCGAAGGCGCGTGGCGCTTTGGGCACGAAGATCTTCTACAAAATCAGGGCGGGGTGATCGCTGGCACGCAGTCGACGGACATTGGCTGGCGCAATCATGGCACCGCGGTGATCAGCGTCTTCGGCGGCGATGACAATGCGTTTGGCGTGACCGGCATCGCGCCGCTGGCCAATACCCGCGCCATTTCGATCTTTGGCGGCACCGGATCGGCCAATGCCATTCGTCAGGCCGCCGATGCGCTGAGCGCAGGCGACATCATCCTGATCGAACTGCACCGCCCCGGCCCTGACGCCAACGGCAGCGGCCAGGACGGCTTCATCGCCATCGAGTGGTGGCCGGACGACTTCGCCGCGATTGTCTATGCCGCCGGGCGCGGCGTGATTGTGGTTGAGGCCGCAGGCAATGGTGCCCGCAATCTGGACGCCGCCGTCTTCAACACGCGGCCTGCCGGCTTCCCGGCCACCTGGAGCAATCCGTTTAACCTGGCCAATCCGCAGTCGGGCGCGGTGGTGGTGGGCGCCGGGGCGCCGCCTTCGGGTACGCACGGGCGCGATCATGGGCCAGATCGTTCACGACTCGGCTTCTCAAACTTCGGTGCGCGCGTGGACGCCCAGGGCTGGGGACGCGAAGTCACGTCCTCCGGCTACGGCGATCTGCAGGGCGGCGGCAACGAGGATCTCTGGTACAGCGACATATTCAGTGGCACGTCTAGCGCGTCGCCGATCGTCGTGGGCGCCGTTGCCTGCATGCAGGGCGCGCTGCGCAGCGCGAGCCGCCCGCTGCTCACGCCAGCCACCGCGCGCAATATTTTGCGCACCACCGGTTCCGCGCAGACCGACGCACCGGGCAGGCCCGCCAGCCAGCGCATCGGCAACCGCCCCAACCTGCGCCAGGCGCTGCTGCAGTTGATTCCCGTGATCAAAGTCAAGGATCTCAAGGACGTCAAGAACGAGAAAATAGAGATCAAGGAGGGCAAAAACGAGAAGCTCGAGATCAAGGAGATCAAGATCGAGAAAAACGAGAAGATCGAGCGCAAGGAGGTGAAGGAGCTCAAGATCGAGAAGGTCGAAAAGCGCGAGAAGAACGAGATCAAGGAATTTGACAAGCATCAGAAGGAGAAGCCCGAGAAAGAGCTCTTTGAGAAGCTTCAGGACAAGGGCTTCGACAAGAATCAGGAGAAGGGCTTTGAGGTACCCACGCCCGGCGGCGATGACAACGGTCTGGCTGAACGCCTGGCGCAGCTTGAGCAGAGCGTCGCCACCCTGAGCCACTTTATCGCCGCCGATCTTCGCCCCGATCTCGGTGCTTCAGCGCTCAATCGCGAGCAGGACCTGCAGGCACTCTCCGCCGAGATGACCGCGCAGACCGAAGAAGCAAAGGCGGGCAAAGACGTGCGCGACGTCAGCTGAATCGGTCGCTACGTCAAGCATCATGTGGCTGGTTCTGTGCGATCCGGGCGACCGGTCGGCGCTATGGGCCGGACA
>JAYTDE010000515.1:0-2254 GCA_043736195.1 Burkholderiales bacterium
ACTGCCAACTTCAATCCAGCAGCCAACGACGGGGTGCCCGTGCACCACCATGGGCGGCCCGGCCCGATGAGACCGAAACCCGGCCCTGGCGAGCAAACGCTCCACGCCCAGCGGCGAGACCGTGATCACGCGGCGGGCGCCATGTGCGCCAGCGCTGCGCAGCGCCGCGCCGCGCGCAGCAAATCAACCGCCACCGCCGAGGAGAACTGGCCGTGCAGGGAGGTTGCCGGAGAGTTGATGTCAACGGCGGCAAAACGCGAGAGTTCCCACACGTCCTCGCAGGCAGGCACCGGCAAGCCGTTCATCAGTTGGGGAAACACCTCGCCGAGCAAATAGGGCTGGGTGGTTGGCAGCAGGCGCGCCGTGCCAATGATCTCGCCGGTGTCGTTTTGCGCCACCACTTAAACCGTGTCGTGGCGGTCAAATTGGTCGTACTCCAAGGCGTTTTCGCAGCGCAGTTGCCAACCCAGCCGCTCCACGAAAACCTTGTGCCGATAACGCGCCACATTGGTCATCACGCCCGATGGCAGCTCTGCTGGTTTGCCCGAAAAGTAAAGCACCTCAATCCCCTTCCTGATTAGCGACCAACCTCAGCCGCCCGAATGACGGCGGCGGGTTGGGGTGTTGTGAGACAAGCGGCGCGCAGCAGGCGGGCCAGGATGGAGCGCAAATTGAAACGACGGTTGAATCGATACTGGGCCTCGGCGAGATAGCGATGCGCGTACTTGGCGAAGTCGAAGGCGTGGTACGTGCCGGCCAGGGCGCGCTTGAGGTTGCCCAGGAAGGTGTTGACGGCCTTGAACTGCGGCAGTGCGGTACTTGCCTTGCCCCCCGCCGGTGACCACGCGCTCATGCTCGGCACCGACGATCTGCACTGCGCCGAAGCACCACAGGCCGTCGGAGACCACGGTGGCCGACGGCGCGATCGAACTGGCGGCGAATATCGCCATGGCCTCGGTGGTAAAGGCCTGCTGGCGCAGGCAAGCGAACTGCGGCTGACCCGCGGGCGTGGTCTGCACTGCGGCCACGAAGGGCACTTTGATTTCTTGCGCGATCTGATGACCGGTGAGTATCACGTTCCATTCCCCCACATGATGCATGTCAGCCTGATGCAGCTCAGACAGGCTAGCCGAAAGATCGAGCGCACACTGTGTGCTGGCTCGCTTAATGGAAAAGAAGTAGCTCTGTGCGGCGCGCGTCAAGGTAGTTGTCGCCTGATTCATGCAGCCAACGGCTGTTTATCGAGGCTCTGCGAATGCGTCTTGATGATGCAGTCGCGTTCTGGGTTGAGCGTTACGGCGCCGATGTGCGACCAGTCGCGCGTGTTGCCCGTCCATCGCGCCGGGTTGAGCGCGCGAGCCTTGAGGTACAGCGCGTGACGAGCCGCCAGGATGGCGCGATCGTCGCCGGCATGGCGCTGCGCCGGACTGACGTAGCCGATGCCGCTGTGTCGATGATCGACGTTGTACCAATCGACGAAGCCCACCGCCCGAACTGGAGTTCCGCCTTTACCGCGTCTTCGAGTTTCGACGCCTGCCGCGACTGTTCGAGCTGCGCGGCCGACCTGATCGTCACTGCCGGTTGGACCCGATCACCTTTCGCGCGTCGTTCTCATGAGCCCCGTGAGAACAGATTGGCTGCTCCTCCCCAGGTGGCTGCGCCCCACTGTCATCACCCTTCGCCCGCTTTGAGGTAAGCCCCCGATGCAACCCGCCCGCATCTTCGTCAGCAGCGTGCAGATGGAACTGGCCGCCGAGCGCCGGGCGGTACTTGACTTCGTGCAGGCCGACCCGCTGCTGCGCCGGTTCTTCACGGTGTTTCTGTTCGAGGACTTGCCTGCCGGCGACCAGCGCGCCGACGAGGTGTACTTGAGCGAAGTGGACCGCTGCGATGTGTATGTGGGCCTGTTCGGCAACGACTACGGGTTCGAGGATGCTGCCGGCGTGTCGCCCACCGAGCACGAGTTCGACCGCGCCACGGCGCGTGGCAAGCCGCGCCTGGTCTTCGTGAAGGGCAGTGATGACAAGGCGCGCCACGCCAAGATGACGGCGCTGCTGCGCAAGGCGGGCGACCAGTTGATCCGGCGGCGTTTTGGCACCTCGCAGGAGTTGATGGCCGGGCTGTATGCCAGCCTGGTTGACCACCTGTACGCTGGCATTGCTGGTGTAGTCGCGGTGTGCCACCGCATTGACGATGGCCTCGACCACCGCCTCGCGCGGCAATTCGTAATTCACCGGCACCTGCGTGGTCTCAG
>JAYTDE010000516.1:0-2602 GCA_043736195.1 Burkholderiales bacterium
CATGCTCGCAGCCGTAATACGGATTGACCGACTGCGAGAACGGCAGGTCGGGCGACTGGTTTTTCGAGATGATCGACTTGGCCGGCTGCGCGGTGACCGAGGTCTTGGGCAGCGGCGCCGCACGCACGGCGGATGTCGCACCCGCCGCCGATGCCTCGGCCCCGGCATCGGTATCAGGATCGGCCGACAACCAGCCATCATCGATCTGCTCGCGGCTGTAGGCATCGAAGCGCACGCCAGGCGAGACCTGCGCGCCGCGCCCCTTGTGCAGCGGCCGGTGAAACACCAGCGGCGCTTCGGCGCCCGGATCTTCCTCGTGCGCACTCACCACGCCACCCGCCGCCCGCCACCGTGGTGACGCAAGGAGCGACTCAAGGCCGCCGCGACGTACGCAACCGGCACCGGCAGGCCACAGTCCCCTTGCGCGGCCGCCGCGTAGGCCACGACCGGCTCGCGCGCCTCAAGGCCGCCGGCCGCGACGATGCCGTCAAGCGGGCTCCGCACCCCGCCAGCGCCCCGATTGAGCACATGGGTGTAGATCATGGTGGTCGACACATCCGCATGGCCGAGCAACTCCTGCACAGTGCGAATGTCGTAGCCGGCTTCCAGCAAATGGGTGGCAAACGAATGCCGCAAGGTATGCGGGGTGGCCAGCTTGACCAAGGCCGTCTCGCGCACCGCCTGCTTGAAGGCACGCTGCACGGCCTGCTCGCCCAGATGGTGGCGCCGAATCGCGCCGGAACGGGGATCAACCGAGCGCCCGCCTGCGGGAAACACGTATTGCCAGCCCCAATCACGCCCTGCGTTCGGATATTTTCGGTCCAGCGCATGCGGCAGCCAGACATCGCCATAACCGTCGGCCAGGTCTTCGCGGTGCAGTTCGCGTACAGCGAGCAGATGCTCCGAGAGCGGCCCGGCAACCGAGCCCGGCAGCATCGTGACCCGGTCCTTGAACCCTTTGCCCTCGCGCACCAGCACCTCGCCGCGGGCGAATTCCACATCCTTTACCCGCAGCCGCATCGCCTCCATCAGACGCAAACCGGCGCCGTAGAGCAGCCCGCACACCAGCGCATGCGGCCCCTGCGGTACCAGCGCAAGCACGCGCTGCACTTCGGCGCGCGTGAGCACCACAGGCAGCCGCTTCGGCACGCGCGCCTGGGAGATGCCTTCCAGCCACGGCAACTCAACGCCCAGCACCTCCTTGTAAAGAAAAAGCAAGACCGCCTTGGCCTGGTTTTGCGTCGAAGCCGCCACATCGCGCTCGGTGGCCAAGTGACTCAAGAAGCGCTCCACATGCGCAGCCGAAAGCTCGCGCGGGTGCCGCTTGTCAAAGTATCGGATGTAGCGTTTAATCCAATCGACATAGGCCTGCTCGGTTCGGATCGAGTAATGCAGCACGCGGATACGGGCGCGCACCTGATCCAGCAGACGAAGCGGCGGCGGGTCGGTAGGCAGCAAGGGCGTGGAAGCGACGGTTTCCATGGACTTTTAGGTAGCCGAAAATTTTATGTATAAATATACAGTACACAAAATCAGGCGGTTGCGCAAGTGCGTGGCTGGATTGGTAGTCGCTTGCGACGGTTTTCACTTGGCCATTAGGTGGCCGAATTTTAGTTCGGCGTCAGGTACACAAGATTCCATGTCGGATGAAACTGCGCGGTTCGAGTGGCACCATCCATTCGCACAAGAAGCCGCGCCCCTTTCGTGCCGACAATGACTCCTTGCAGCAATTCACCATCGTTCGCAAGATACTCAACGCGGGCTCCGCGCTTTGCGGGCACCACGTATTGTCGCCTCACGTATTCCATCGACATGACGCCGAACCCTTCCATCAACCCGGACGCTTCGCGCCGGTTATGTCAGCGTTGGGCGGCAAAACAACGGGTGGCACTTTGAAAGCAAAGGTTTACATCGAAACTTCGGTTATCAGCTACCTTACGGCACGTCCGAACAACGACATTCGTGCAGTGGCCAATCAGAATGTCACCCTTGAGTGGTGGGAGACGCAGCGGCCTAAATTCGATCTGCTCATATCGGAGTTTGTAATTGCCGAGGCCAGTCTCGGGCATCCCGAGGCAGCACAGCGTCGCCTTGCTGCAATCGTCGACATCATGGAGCTACAAGCTACAGAGGAGGTTCGGGCGCTCGGTCAGGAACTCATCCGCCGCAACGCTCTACCCGCAAGGGCTGAAATTGATGCTTATCATGTGGCTATCGCTGCCGTAAATGGCATCGAATATTTACTCACTTGGAATTGCGCCCATATAGCCAATGCGCATACTCGGCCAAAAATTGAGTCCACCTGTCGGGCACTTGGCTACGAGCCGCCCATCATCTGCACGCCGCAAGAATTAACGGAGGAATAGACCATGTGGCAAGACCCTATCGTCACTGAGACACGACTGCTGAGAGAGCAATATGCCAATCAATTCGGTCATGACGCTGACGCAGTATTTCAAGACATTCTGCGTAGGCAATCCGCATCCGGCAGAAAGCTGGTTTCATTCCAGGCGCGCAAGCCTGTCTCCGTGCCAGTTGCCGTCCAACAGGGCGCTCAACCGGACGCGCAAACGACGCGCGCCGGTTAGCTTGGTCGTTGGGC
>JAYTDE010000517.1:0-1668 GCA_043736195.1 Burkholderiales bacterium
CTGGAGGAAGCGATCTATCTCGGCGACCGGGTGATCGCGCTGGCCGCCAACCCGGGGCGCATCGCCGAGATCGTCGACATCGACCTGCCGCAGCCGCGCAGGCAGCTCGACACCCGCGAAGACCGCCGTTTTCTCGAATACCGGCACCGGCTGTACCAGCACCTGGAGCATTGAGCCGATGCGCCGCTGGATACTTGGCGCGACCTTGCCGCTATCGCTGGCGATCCTGTGGGAGTGGCTCAGTCGAGTCGGCGTGCTTTCCGAAGACGGCTTTTCGCGCCCGAGTCGCGCGGCCGCCGCCGCGGTACGCGCACTGGCCGACGGCACGCTGCTCGAACAAACGCTGCAGACGTTCTCCGCCGCGCTCTTGGGGCTGTCGGTCGCGGCGGTGGCCGGGGTACTCCTGGGCACCCTGCTCGGCCTGTTCCGCTCGCTCGAGCGCGCCACTGCGCTCACCGTCGACCTGCTGCGGCCGGTGCCTTCGGTGGCCCTGATCCCGCTGGCTTTGCTGGTGTTCGGTTTCAGCCGCAACATGAGCGCCGCGGTGGCCGCCTTCGCTTGCTTCTGGCCGGTGCTGATCATCACCATCGCCGCGGTGCGCGGCATCGACCCGCGCCTGATCGAAGTCGGCCGCATGCTCGGATTTTCCTTGCGCGAGCGTATCTGGAAACTGGCCCTGCCGGCAGCGACCCCCGGCATATTCGTCGGCATCCGGGTCGCCGCCGGCATCGCGATCGTGGTCACCGTCACTTCGGAAATCGTCAGCAATCCGCGCGGCCTGGGCTACGGCATGATCGTAGCCCAGCAGTCGCTGCAGGCCGACCTGGTGTGGGCGACGCTGTTGTGGATCGGGGTTGTCGGCTGGCTGTGCAACTGGGGCCTGGCCTGCCTCGAGCGCCGCTGGTTGCGCTGGTACTGGATGGCGAGGCCGGGATGAAGCGTTTCCTGTGGCCCGCAGCCAGCCTTGGTTTTCTCGCCGCCGCGCTCCTGGCCTGGAAATTCGCGTCCGATGCGAAGCTGATCAATCCACTTTGGTTCCCCGGGCCCGAGCGTGCGGTCGGCGTGCTGGTCGACTGGATCCGCTCCGGTGAATTGTGGGATCCGCTGGGCAAGACGGTGTGGCGCATGCTTGCCGGCTGGCTTGCCGCCTCGGTGGTGGGCGTAGCGCTGGGTGCGGCAATCGCCTCATCGCGCTTGGCGCGCGAGTTGTTCGAACCGTCGGCCGAATTCCTGCGACCCTTGCCGGCCTCGGCCATCCTGCCGCCGGCGATCCTGGTATTCGGCTTCTCGAACTCGATGATCATATTCGTGGTCGCCTTCGGTTCGGTATGGCCGATCCTGCTTGGCGCGATCCATGGATTCAAATCGGTCGATTCCAGGCTGCTTGAGGTGGCGCGCCTGCTGCGCCTCTCGAGCTGGGATCGCGCCCTCAAGATTCAGTTGCCCAATGCGCTGCCCGACATCTTCGCCGGCATGCGGGTGTCGCTGGCGATCGCGCTGATCATCACGGTGGCTTCCGAGATGCTGTCTTCGCAACCGGGGCTGGGCCACCTGATGCTGGTGGCGGCACGCGCGTTTCGCAGTGCCGACATCTTTGCCGGCATCCTGGTGCTGGGCATGCTTGGATACCTGGCCAACAGCACGCTGCAAAAGATCGAAGACCGGCTG
>JAYTDE010000518.1:0-1703 GCA_043736195.1 Burkholderiales bacterium
ATGACAATCTCGATGTCCGGATTGTTGATGATGTCGTCGGCGTTCGCGGTGACCGTTGCACGCCCCTTGACGATGCGCTCGGCGCGCCCGGTATCGAGATCGGCGACCATGCTGATGACGATATCGCGGCCGGCGCGGCGCACGATTTCCTCGCGGTTGCGCGCCAGAACGTTGAAGGTACCGGAACCAACGGTGCCGATACCGAACAGACCTACTTGAATGGGTTTCATTGAATTGGAACGACGCGTGGGGTCTCGGAAAAATCAGTGGGAAATCGCATACAAAACCGTCTCTTCCTGGTGAATGGTGTAGTGATCCAGGTGCAGCCGGTAGCCCAGATCGAGATTATCCACCCACAGCGGGATCCGGGTCAGATCTTCGGGGCGGTGATAGAGCGAGATCGCCAGCTTCGGGCGAAACCGGCGCAGGGTCTCGATGGCGCCATCCAGCGCCTGCGACTCCGAGCCTTCGATGTCCATCTTGATGAAATCGACCTGCGTCAAGGCCTCGCGCGCCACATACTCGTCGATTGAAATGACATCCACCGGCTGGCCTCCGGCTTGCGCATTGACGACCGCGCCCGGCCCGCCGCCGTGCAGATACAGGCGGCCGGACGCCGCCCCCAACGCCTGCGCATTGCAGCGCACAGTGACGGCGAAGCGCGGATTGAGCGAAAGGTTGTGGCGCGCCACCGCCAGGTTGTCCGGCACGACTTCAAACGCGTGTACCTGTCCGCCGGCCCCCACCGCGTCGGCGAACGCCAGCGTGGTGTCGCCGAAACAGGCGCCGGCATCGATCACGCAGTCGCCGGGCCGCGCGGCGACAAGCGTCGCGTCGCCACGGGTCAACCAGTACTGCCGGATCAGGAACGACCAGGCGACATTGAACCACCAGCCGTCAAGCACGACCGGCTGGCCGCTTTCGCCTTGCAGATGGTAGCGACGGGCATCGCCATAGCCGCCAACAAGCGCGGCGCCGGCCTCGCCCATGCTTCTGGCGCGCGCGCAGTGCGCATGGAACCGCGCGTTGTTGCGATTGAGCCGTACGTGACGGTAGCCGAGCAGGCGGTAGGCGATGAGCTCGATCAGGCAGGCGCGCGAATCGTCATCGTCCAGAAGCTCATACAGGCGGGCCGCCGGCGCGGGCGATTCCAGCAGGTCGGAGAAAGTGGCCGCGCAGAATGCCTGGGAGCGCGCATCCAACGCGGCGTCGGATGCAGCGCCGTAGCGATCGTGATCGAAATTGTCTTCGAGCCATGCCTGGGCCGCCGCCGCGTAAACCCGCGTCAGGTGCGCGCTGAAGCGCTCGTCGCCCGCGCCATCGGACAACCCTCCAGCCGCCGCCGACCGCCCCCAGGACTTGATGAACCGGCTCAGCACATCGGCGCCGACTCAGGCAGCGGCCTTGGGCAGAACGCCATCCTTGCGGAACATCTCGCGGATGCCGCGCACCGCCTGACGGCAGCGCTGCTCGTTCTCGATCAAGGCGATGCGCACGTAGTCGTCGCCATAGTCACCGAATCCGATGCCGGGCGACACCGCGATGCGCGCATCGGCCAGCAGTTTCTTGGCGAAATCCAGCGATTTCAGATGCGCGTACGACGCCGGAATCTTCGCCCAGATGTACATCGAGGCCTTTGGCTTGTCGACCATCCAGCCGATTTCGTGCAAGCCCTTGACCATCACGTCGCGCCGGCTCTGATA
>JAYTDE010000519.1:0-3004 GCA_043736195.1 Burkholderiales bacterium
CCCTTGTAGGCGAATACCGGCGTACCGTTGGCAGCAATTGCCGCAGCGGCATGATCCTGCGTTGAGTAAATGTTGCACGAAGCCCAGCGCACCTGCGCGCCCAGTGCCTCGAGAGTCTGAATCAGCACCGCGGTCTGGATCGTCATGTGCAACGAGCCTGTGATGCGCGCGCCGCGCAGCGGCTTGGTCAATGCGAATTCTTCGCGAATCGCCATCAGACCGGGCATTTCGGTCTCGGCGATCCTGATTTCCTTGCGGCCCCAGTCGGCGAGCGTGATGTCGGCGACTTGATAATCCTGGGCGGGTTTGAGTACGGCTGCCATTGCTTGAGCTCCTGAGAAAGCGGAGCGCCGGACAACAAAAAGGCGCTCCAAACACGGTTGAAAGTGTTTGAGCGCCGTTTGTTCTTGCTGAGCCTGGCTACGGACGAACCGTAGTCGCAACGCTCCTCAGCAACTCAAATTATACGACAGAAAAAGGCCTTTCCGATAACGCCTTGCCCTTGTCGCAAGACCTACTTTTACGGCATGAAGTCGCCATTCTTGAGCGGATCAAGCGGACTTTTGGCAATGGGCTCCACGGCGCAATGCTACCGGTCGCAGCCTTGAGGGCTGCGGCTTGCAATTCCACAGTCTTTGGGGTTTCGACATCACTTCCGCCGGCGCGGAAGTTAGTCTGCGCCGAAAAACCGACAGCGCGCTTGAGGCGCGCCGGCGTTACACGCCGGCCGCCGCCTTGAGAGCTGCGGCTTTGTCGGTTTTTTCCCAAGTGAATTCGGGTTCTTCGCGGCCGAAATGACCGTAGGCGGCGGTCTTCTGGTAGATCGGGCGCAGCAGGTCGAGCATCATGATGATGCCCTTTGGCCGCAAATCGAAATGCTGGGCCACGAGCGCCTCGAGTTTTTCGTCGCTGATCTTGCCCGTTCCAAAGGTGGTCACCATGATCGACGTGGGTTTGGCTACCCCGATGGCATAGCTGACCTGCACCTGGCAGCGCGATGCCAGGCCTGCCGCCACCACGTTCTTGGCTACATAACGCGCCGCGTAAGCTGCCGAACGATCGACCTTGGACGGGTCCTTGCCGGAAAACGCGCCGCCACCGTGCGGCGCAGCGCCGCCGTAGGTATCGACAATGATCTTGCGGCCGGTGAGGCCGCAGTCGCCTTGCGGGCCGCCAATCACGAAGCGCCCGGTCGGATTGACCAGGTAACGAATGTTCTTGGCAATCATGTGCTTGGGCAGAACCGGCTTGATGATCTGCTCTATCACCGCCTCTTCGATATCCTTGTGCTGCATCTCGGGCGAATGCTGGGTCGATAGCACTACGGTATCGATTTCAGCCGGCTTGCCGTCCACGTACTTTATGGTCACCTGCGACTTGGCATCGGGGCGCAGCCAGCGCAACCGCCCGTCGCGCCGCAGTTCGCTTTGCCGTTCAACCAGACGATGCGCCAGGTAAATCGGCAGCGGCATCAATTCCGGTGTCTCGTCACACGCATAGCCGAACATCAGACCCTGGTCTCCGGCACCCTGATCAAGATTGAGGCCCTGACCCTCGGTCACACCCTGGGAAATGTCCGGTGATTGTTTGTCGTAAGCCACCAGCACCGCGCAACCCTTGTAGTCGATGCCGTATTCGGTATTGTCGTAGCCGATGCGTTTCAGAGTCTCGCGCGCCACGCCGATATAGTCGACGTTCGCGTTGGTCGTGATCTCACCGGCCAGAACCACCAGACCGGTGTTGCACAGGGTTTCAGCGGCCACTCGGCTAAATTTGTCCTGCGCTAAAATCGCGTCAAGAATCGCGTCGGAAACCTGGTCTGCCACCTTGTCCGGGTGACCTTCGGAGACGGACTCCGACGTAAACAAATATTCGCTCATGGAAGTGGGCTGATTAGATTGAAGTGGGTTGATCGGGGCAGCGTCGCGGAAGACGATTCGCCAACGCTACATTTTAACAGACCACCACTTCAGCCGAAGCCGACAATTGCTCAAATTTCTTTTCCTGCTGGCCTCGCGCATGCCCCTTTGGCTGCTGCATCTGGCGGGGTCGACCCTCGGCATCCTCACTTACCGGGCATCCAGTGCCTATCGCGAACACCTCGACGCCAACCTGAGCCAGGCCGGATACGCAGATTCTGCGACGCGCGCGGCCGCGATTCGCGAAGCCGGCAAGGCGATGACCGAATTGCCTGCGGTCTGGTTGCGTCCACCCCATGCCGTGGCCGAATTGGTCATCGAAACCCGCGGCTGGGAGCATATCGACGCCGCCCATGCTGCCGGCCGCCCCATTATTTTCCTCACGCCACACCTGGGTTGCTTCGAGATCACCGCCCAAATTTATGCCCACCGCGCACCCGCTGACAAGCCGATCACGGTTCTCTACCGGCGCCCGCGCAAAGCGGCCTTGACGCCTTTGATCGAGTCTGGCCGCGGCCGCCCCAACATGAAGCTTGCCAGTGCCGATTTCGCCGGCGTGCGCGCCTTGATCCGCGCCCTCCGGCGCGGCGAGGCGGCCGGACTGCTACCCGATCAAACCCCGCGTTTCGGCGAGGGTGTATGGGCGCCGTTTTTCGGCAGGCCGGCGTACACCATGACCCTGGTCAAGCGCCTGGCGCGCGCCAGCGACGCGGTCATCCTGCTGGCCTTCGCCGAACGCCTGCCGCGCGGGCGCGGCTATCGGCTGACGGTGCGACCTTTCGAGGCCTCCTTGTCAAACGACATGACCACCGCGGTCACGCAAATCAACAGCGCGCTGGAAACATTGATTCGCCAATGCCCCGCGCAGTACCTGTGGAGTTACGACCGCTACAGGGTGCCGACAGGGCGCACCGGCAACGGCACCGAGCAGCTGACAAGCGACGCATGACGCACATCTTGCTTGCGTTGATGCGCGGCGCCCATTACCTGCCTTTGGGCCTGCTGCGCGCCTGCGGTAGATTGTTGGGAGGCGTGCTTTACCGGCTAGCGCCGCAACGACGCCGGGTAGCGCAAGCCAATATAGA
>JAYTDE010000520.1:0-2756 GCA_043736195.1 Burkholderiales bacterium
TCGCGGGTGCCTGACTTGGCGATCGTGCCCAGATTGGATATCGTCTCGTCCCGGCTCATGCCGACACCGTTGTCGGAAACGGTGATGGTACGAGCCGCCTTGTCGAAGGACACGCGGATCTTCAAATCCGGATCCTCAGCCAACAGGGTACCGTTGTGCAGGGCCTCGAAGCGCAGCTTGTCGCAGGCGTCCGACGCGTTGGAAATCAGCTCACGCAGGAAGATCTCCTTGTTTGAATACAAGGAGTGGATCATCAGGTTGAGCAGTTGCTTGACTTCGGCCTGAAAGGCCATTGTTTCGTGCTGGGCGCCCATGGGCTGACCTCCAAAAAGGGGAAAAAAAACAAGAGCTTGCGAAAAATGGGGTCGCCAGCCCGGCTTTTCAAGCACCTGGCACAGCCGAAACCGCCGAAAACTCCGGCAATTTCGCGCATTCGGCCCCAAACCAGGCCACTTGTCCTAAACTGAGCAACATAGATGCTGGCATCAGCGGCGCGCTCATACGCACCATGTTTGGCGCCAGACATTACGGCCGAACAAGGTCGTATGAACGGAGACAATCTTGCGAATCATTCAGCACTGGGCGAAGGCGTGCGCCCTGATCGCCACGATGTCGGTGTCCTGCGCCGTCTCAGGGGCCGATGTCGGGGTCGACAACAACAGCATCGTGGTGGGCCAGTCCGCCGCCATGACCGGCCCGGCCGCCGAACTCGGCATCGAAATGCGCCAGGGCGCGCTGTTGTATTTCAACGAAGTCAACGAGAAGGGTGGCGTCAACGGCCGCCAGATCCGCCTCGTTACCTTGGACGATGGCTATGAGCCCGAGCGCGCCGCGGCCAACACCCGCAAATTGCTCGCCGAAGACCGGGTTTTCGCCCTGTTCGGCTATGTCGGGACGCCGACGTCGAATGCGGCGCTACCGATCTTCAGTGATGCGAAGGTTCCTTTCGTGGGCGCATTTACCGGCGCGGAAAGCCTGCGCAGCCCGTTCAATCGCTACATTTTCAACGTCCGCGCCAGCTACTACGACGAGACCGAGAAAATCGTCGAACAACTGACTTCGCTCGGGGCCCGCAATATCGCCGTTCTGTTCCAGGACGATGCCTATGGCCGTGCCGGCTTGACCGGGATTGAACGCGCGCTCGCCCGGCGCAACATGAAAACGGCCGTCACCGCGACAGTCGAGCGCAATACCGTCAAGGTCGATGCGGCGGTCAAGACCCTGATAGCGCCGCAGCCGGATGCGATCGTGATGATATCCGCCTACAAGTCGATCGCCGCGTTCGTGCGAGCCGCGAAACGCGCCGGCTACTCCGGCCAGTTCCACAACGTGTCGTTTGTCGGCAGCAAGGCGCTGGCCAATGAACTCGGCGACGATGGCTATGGCGTGGCCATCTCGCAGGTGATGCCGTTTCCCTTTTCCGGCGCCACCCAGCTTGCGCGCGACTATCAGCGCGCGATCAAGGCTGCTACCGGCGTGCAAGCTTCGTTCACCGGCATCGAAGGCTATATCGCGGCGAAGGTTTTTGTCGAAGGGGTCAGGCGCGCCGGCCGCGACCTGACGCGCGAGCGCTTCATCAGTGCCTTGGAATCGATCAACAACCTCGATCTGGGCGGGTTCAATGTGCGCTTTTCACCCGTCAATCACAACGGCTCGACCTATGTCGACCTGACAATGATCGGGCGCAACGGCACCTTCCTCAAGTAGGGGCGGCGTCGGCCGCCTGGCGGCAGCCGGATGCGGCCGATCGTTCAGAACGGCTTGCGATTGAACTTGGCCGCCAGCGCACCGGCGCCCATTCGCACCAGTCCCAAGTCGCTCCCAACGGCGACGAACAAGGCACCCAGATCAAGCATGTGCTGACCGTCGGCCTCGCCGACCAGAATGCCGGGCGCCTTGCCGTGTGCGCGAATCCGCCGAATCGCGTCTGCGATCGCGGCCTGCACCTCGGGGTGCGGAATGTCGCCGCGATGGCCCATATCGGCCGCCAGGTCGTTGGGGCCGATGAACACGCCATCGACCCCGTCGACCTTGCAGATCGCATCCAGATTGGCCAGCGCCTCGCGGGTTTCGGTCTGCACCAATACACAGGTCTCGGCATTAGCCTTGTTCAAATAATCCTTGATCCAGCCGTAGCTGGCGGCGCGGCTGCTACCGGCGACGCCGCGCACGCCGTCAGGCGGAAAGCGGGTGGCGGCCACCGCGGCGGCGGCTTCTTCGGCGTTTTGCACGTAAGGCAAGAGCAGGGTCTGCGCGCCGATGTCGAGATAGCGCTTGATCAGCACCATGTCGTTCCACGCCGGCCGCACCACCGCATGCGCGGGACAGGTGCCGTCCATGCCGCGTGCGGCCATCAACTGGGTGTTGACCAAATGCGGATCGTTGGGCGAATGCTCGGTATCGAGCAACAGCCAGTCGAAGCCGGCCGGCGCGCAGGCCTCGACTACTTGATGCGCCCACAAACTCATCCACAGGCCGATTTGCGGTTTACCGGCGGCCAGGTTGCGCTTGAAGTGGTTGATTGGGAGTTCCATGGTGTCTTTCTCGCGTAGATGTTGATTGAATAGTCGCCGGTTCAATGAATCTCCGGATCGGGCGTCGGCGTGGTGCCTTCCAGAAATTCGAAATCGCAACCGCGATTGGCCTGCGTCACGTTCGCGCTGTAGATGACGCCGTAGCCGCGCGGGTATTTTGGCTTCGGTTTGACCCATGCAGCTCGGCGCCGCGCCAGTTCATCCTCGGCCACGTGCAGGGTC
>JAYTDE010000521.1:0-3422 GCA_043736195.1 Burkholderiales bacterium
CACATGCGCATCCGGATCGGCGAAGTGCTTGATGGTGTCCATCACCTCCTTGTATTCCTTCATCTTGAGCGACTTGTTGGCGGTGATGTTGACCAGCACGCCACGCGCGCCGCTTAAGTCCACGCCTTCAAGCAGCGGGCTCGCCACCGCCTGCTCGGCGGCGATGCGCGCGCGATCCATGCCTTCGGCATAGGCCGAACCCATCATCGCCATGCCCATCTCGGCCATCACCGTCTTCACGTCCTCGAAGTCGACGTTGATCAGCCCCGGCTGGTTGATGATCTCCGAGATGCCGGCCACCGCGTTATGCAGCACGTCGTCGGCCGCGGCGAAGGCCTGTTCCATTTCGACATCGTCGCCCAGCACTTCCATCAGCTTCTCGTTCAGGATGACGATCAGCGAATCGACATGCTCGGACAATTGGGAGATGCCGGCCTCGGCCATGCGCATGCGCCGCCCGCCCTCGAAGAGGAAGGGTTTGGTGACCACGCCCACGGTCAGGATGCCCATCTCCTTGGCGATCTCCGCCACTACCGGTGCGGCGCCGGTGCCGGTGCCGCCGCCCATGCCGGCGGTGATGAACACCATGTGCGCGCCGTCGAGGGCTTCGCGAATGCGCTCGCGATCGGCCAGCGCCGCCTCACGCCCCTTGTCCGGATTCGCACCCGCACCCAGGCCGGTGGCGCCCAACTGGATCTGCGTTTCAGCGCCGGTGCGCGTCAACACCTGGGCGTCGGTGTTGGCGGCGATGAATTCGACGCCATGCACTTCACGCCGGATCATGTGGGTGATCGCATTGCCACCGGCGCCGCCGATGCCGATCACCTTGATGTTGGTACCGCTGGTTTCTGTTTCCAGAACCTCGAATTTGTTTGGCATGCTGGGATTCTCCTTGACGAATCGAAATTGAACTTGAACCACCAAAATTGAGAAACCTAGAAATTCGCGGATGTCGGCTAACCCGCGCTTTTCGCGCCGGTCGGCCGATAGCCCCTAATCACCAGATTCCCCCCACGAAACCACCGCACTTTCGTAGCCTTTTCCTGGGCATTTGCCCTCTCGAATCAGCCGGCTTCGCCGGTGATTCGAGACAAATCCGCACTTTCGTAGCCTTTTCCTTCCGGAATCGTCTGGCTCCGCCAGCGATTCCGGACAAATCAGCTCAGGCAAAAGTAGGTTTGTACTTTTGCCTGACCCCTAAAAGTTCCCCTGAAACCAGGTCTTCATCCGCCCAGCCACGTTTTTCAGAGAGCCGGTCTTCTGCAACACACGGCCATGGTGTTGGCGCTGCGCCAGCCCTTCGAACAACAGGCCGATGGCGGTGGCGTAGCGCGGTCCCTTGACCACGTCGGCCAGGCTGCCGTCATATTTGGGGCTGCCCACCCGCACCGGCATCGAGAACATCTCCTCGCCCAGTTCAACCAAGCCCGGCAGCGCCGCCGAACCGCCGGTCAGCACCACGCCGGAGGACAGCAACTCCTCATAGCCGGATTCGCGCAGGGTCTGCTGGATCAGTTGAAACAACTCCTCGACGCGCGGCTCGATCACCGCCGCCAGCGCCTGCCGGCTCATGCTGCGTGGCCCGCGGTCGCCGATGCCGGGCACTTCGATCATCTCGTCGGCACCGGCCAAGCGCTGCATCGCCACCCCGTGCCTGGTCTTGATGTCCTCGGCTTCCGGCGTGGGCGTGCGCAAGGCCATTGCGATATCGTTGGTGATCTGGTCGCCGGCGATCGGTATCACCGCGGTGTGGCGAATCGCTCCCTGGGTGAAGACCGCGATGTCGGTGGTGCCACCGCCAATATCGACCAACGCGACGCCCAGCTCCTTCTCGTCGTCGGTCAGACAGGCCAGGCTGGATGCCAGCGGCTGCAGGATCAGGTCGCCCACATCGAGACCGCAGCGGCGCACGCACTTGACGATGTTCTGGGCCGCCGACACCGCACCGGTGACGATATGCACCTTCACTTCCAGGCGCATGCCGCTCATGCCGAGCGGTTCGCGCACATCTTCCTGGCCGTCGATGATGAATTCCTGGGTCAGGATATGCAGAATCTGCTGGTCGGTCGGGATATTGACCGCGCGCGCAGTCTCGATCACGCGATCGATGTCAACCTGCGTCACCTCGCGGTCCTTGATCGCCACCATGCCGTGCGAATTGAAGCTCTTGATGTGGCTGCCGGCGATGCCGGTGAACACGCGCGAGATCTTGCAGTCGGCCATCAGCTCGGCTTCCTCCAACGCACGCTGGATCGAGCCGACCGTGGTGTCGATGTTGACCACCACGCCCTTCTTCAGGCCGCGCGACTCATGGCCGCCGGTGCCGATGATCGACAGACGCCCTTCGGGCGTGACCTCGGCCACCACCGCGATGATCTTCGAGGTGCCGATGTCCAGGCCCACGATCAGGTCCTTGGCGTCGCGCGTCTTGTTCATGCTCATGTGTTTCAACCTTCCTTCATGCGCGGGGTTGCCGCGGTTTGACCGCGCGCGCGGGCAGCTTTTGCTTGCGCGTCGGCGCGACTGCCTTTGGCTTGGCAGGCCTTGGCGCCTGCGCCTGCGCGCGCAAGCCGGGCGCGCGCACGGCGAAACCGTTCGGATAGCGCAGGTCCACCACTTCAACCCGCGTGTTCAGGCGCCCGACAGTGGCGGCATAGTGGGCGACAAAACGCTCGATGCGCGTCTGCACGCTTGCCGCCGCCTGTTCGCGACCGATCTCCACCACCAGCCCGTCGCTGAGGCGCAGGGTCCAGGCCTGCCGCGGCGAGAGGGTCAGCACCTGTGGCGCCAGGCCGATGACAGCGAGGCGTTCTAGCAACAGCGCGTACTGGCGCGCCACCTCGCGCTGACTGCCTTCCGGGCCCGTCAAAAGCGGCAGACGGGCGCCCAATGCCGTTTCCCCGGGCGCATTGAATGCTTCGCCCTGGACGCTCACAAAACGATTGCCACCCTCGTCATTCCAGCGTGCCAGCGCCCGGTGCTCTTCGAGTCGCACCACCAGGCGGTCCGGCCATTGCCGCCGCACGCTCGCGCTTCTCACCCACGGCAACGACTCGAACGCCGCCTTGGTCTGCGCCAGATCGGCGGTGAAGAAAGTGCCGTTGATCTGCGGCACGCAGACCCGCGCCACGCGCAGGGCGGTCACGTGTTCGAGCGCTGCAGTGCCGGCCGGCTCCACCACAACGGTGCGAATCGCGAAGTAAGGCTGTGCCGTCAGCCAGCGTACCGCGCCACAGGCCAGGAGCGCAAACGCGAGCACCAGCATGGCCGCGGCCAGGCGATTCATGGTGAGGACGTCGTTCCACATAAGAATTATTCGGTCAAAAGTGAAAACCTACTTTTGACCGGCCTATACAGGGGCGATTCGCCGGCAAAGCCGGTCGATTCGCCCACGCAAGGGCTACGAAAAATCTGGTTGCCGC
>JAYTDE010000522.1:0-1692 GCA_043736195.1 Burkholderiales bacterium
TATGTGCCGCTGATCTACGCCGCCGTGGTCGAGCGCATCGACGGCCACCGCGGCTCGGTGATGCTGCTGATAGAGAAAATGTTCGACGTGCGCATCGACGAGATGCGCCAGATTATCGGTGCGGCCAATTTGCGCGCCGCCGACGCCCGCCTGCTGGCGGCAAGCCCGCGCGAAGCGGCGCTGGTCACGCGGCGCTGGCACCTGGGCGCCAATGCGCGGCTGTTGCTCGCCTCGGTAAGCCTGTATCCACATCGGCGCTACAGCTATGCCTTGCGCATGCGTCGCCAGGCCGGCGGTGCGCTGCCGTCCGAGGCCGCTTGATCCGAAACACCACACCCGACCCGATTTCCGACAACCCTTTTCCACAAGGCACGCAATGAAAGATTTAAGCCTCGCCCGCGCCCTCCTCTTCACTCCCGGCAATCGCCCCGAGCGCTTCGCCAAGGCCGCCGCCACCCGTGCCGACGGCCTGATCATCGATCTTGAAGACGCGGTCGGCCCCGGCGACAAGGCCGGCGCGCGCGCGGGCGTGATCGAATGGCTGGGCACCCACACCGGCTTCGAGCGCCCCGACTTTCTGGTGTGCGTGCGCATGAATTCGGTGTATACCAGCGCCGGCCTGGCAGACTTGCTGGCGCTGGCCGACCTGGCGCGCGCCGGGTTCGCACCCGATGCGCTGCTGGTGCCCAAGGTTGAATCGGCGGTGGAGATTGAACTGGTGGCGCGCCATCTGCGCATGGCCGGCGCGAAGGGCGCGGCGATCGCGCTGGCGGCGCTGATCGAATCCGCACTCGGCCTCGAACACGCCAGCGCGATCGCACGCGCCACGCCGATGCTGCGCACGCTGGGCTTCGGCGGCGCCGATCTGGCCGCCGACCTGAATTGCGGCTTCGCCTGGGAACCTCTGCTTGCCGCGCGCTCGCGCGTGGTGCAGGCGGCTGCAGGCGCCGGATTGGCGGTGCTGGATGTGCCCTATCTCGACATCAATGACGACGCCGGTCTCGCGACGGAATCGGTGCGCGTCAAGAGCCTGGGCTTTACCGGCAAGCTGGCGATTCATCCGCGCCAGGTCGATCCGATTATCGATGCCTTCACCCCGACCGCGGCCGAGATCGAGAATGCGCAAGGGGTGATGGCTGCTTACGCGGCGGCGGCCGGCGGCGTGTGCGTGTATCGCGGCAAGATGGTCGACGAACCGGTGATGCGCGCAGCGCGGCGCGCACTGGCGCGCACGGCTTGAGCCATACCCCTTGATTCGCGTAACTTGAACCGTAACCTGAACCCAAGCAACCCGAGAGATCGATCATGAGTTTCCACGCCTACACACGCTTGTCCGAGAACCGTTACCGCGAGCGCTTCGGCCTCGATTTTGAAGACTTCGCACCGGGTCAGCGCTTTCGCCATCGGCCCGGCGTGACCCTGTCGCAACAGGACAATGTCGACGAGGCGCTCGACACGGTCAACTCCGCGATGATCCATTACGACGCCAAGTACGCCGCGCAAACCACGTGGAAGCGCGAGCTGATGGTCTCTACTGTCACGCTGCAGCGCCTGATCGGCATGGCTTCCAAGACCTTCGGCCGCAGGGACCGCCTGCTGGGTTTTTCCGAGATCGCCATGACCTCGCCGGTATTCGGCGGCGACACCCTGTATTCGGAGTCCGAGATTCTGGCGGTCGGCGACGCCGCCGAT
>JAYTDE010000523.1:0-6639 GCA_043736195.1 Burkholderiales bacterium
GACGAAAACCTCGCGCGTCACGAAATGGTAGTCGCGACCGTCGATTTCCGCACCGCGCGGAGCCCGCGTAGTGTGCGAGATCGAGAGCCCAAGTTGCCCATCCTCGGCCAAAAGCGCGTTGACCAGGGTTGACTTGCCCGCACCCGAAGGCGCGGAAATTATGAAGAGGGAGCCAGGCATATTCGCCGATTCGCAGACAAATGGCGCAATCACGGAATGCGCAGCAAGGGCAGAATAGTCACGCGCGCGAGCATCTCCAGCATCATTCGATGTTCTGCACCTGCTCGCGCATCTGCTCGATCAGGATTTTGATCTCCATCGCGTGCCCCGAGACTTCGGGTGAAACCGATTTTGATCCAAGCGTATTGGCCTCGCGATGCAATTCCTGCATCAGGAAGTCCAGCCGTTTGCCGCTGGCGCCACCGGCCTCGAGTACACGCCTTACCTCGCCCAGGTGCGCGTCCAGGCGTGACAACTCTTCGGCTATGTCAATGCGTATGCCGAAAAGCGCGACTTCCTGACGAATCCGTTCATCGTCGTTGGCTCCCAGTGCATCGCGCAGGCGTGCGCCGAGCTTGGCATGATACTCCGCGACGATCTGCGGCAGCAGTGGTTCAATCCTGCGCACCCAGGTTTCAATCGCAGTGACGCGTTCGACCAACATCGCCTTGAGTTTTTCACCTTCACGTTCGCGCGAGGCGCGAAACTCGGAAAGTGCGTCGCGCGCCAGGGCCAACGCCGCGGCACGCAGCGCATCCGGCGCCAGACTTGCGTCCTCAAGCACGCCGGGCCAATCAAGAATCTCGCGGGTGGCCAAGGCACTGGACTCAGGCACCAGGCGCAGAATCTCGTCGGCCGCAGCAGCCAGGCGTTGCACCGCGATCGCATTGATCGCCAGCGGACGGGCCGTACGGGTCGCGCTGTCTCGCGCATAACCCAGGCGCATTTCAACCTTGCCGCGTGACACGTTGGCGGCGATGAGTTCGCGCAAAATCGGCTCGAGCGCGCGCATCTCGTCGTTCATGCGGAAGGTGATGTCGAGAAAACGCGAGTTCACGCTCTTGACCTCGAGCGAGAGCGCACCATGAGTGAACTCAGCTGAGGCCACGCCATACCCGGTCATCGAAAGAATCAATCCAAAACTCCCTGTCGTACCAGCCTCACCTGACGGAGGCGCGAGTCAATTTGGTTACAATGACTTTCAGCACCTGTGATTATAAGAGCAGGCCGGGAGTACCAGCGAGCAGCATGGCCGCACAGTCTAATTCGGCATTGCCGGAGAATACGATTCTCGAGAATTACCGCATCGCCCGACCGATCGCGTCCGGCGGGTTTTCGATCGTCTATCTGGCCTATGACGAGTACGGTTCGCCGGTGGCGATCAAGGAGTATCTGCCGGCAGGGCTGTCGCTGCGCGGGCAGGGCCAGATCCTGCCAACCATCACGCCGGAACATGTCAACCTGTTTCGCTACGGCATGAAATGCTTTTTCGAGGAGGGCCGCGCACTGGCCCGCATTTCCCACCCGAACGTGGTGCGAGTCATCAATTTCTTTCGGGCCAATGAAACGGTCTACATGGTCATGCATTATGAACGTGGACGCACGCTGCAGGAGCACATCGTGCAGCGCAAGGGTGAGATCAAGGAAAACTTCATCCGGCACGTCTTCGTGCAGTTGATGAACGGCCTGCGAGAGGTGCATACCAACAAGCTGCTGCACTTCGACCTGAAACCGGCGAACATCTACATCCGCAACGACGGCATTCCGGTACTGCTCGATTTCGGTGCCGCGCGGCAGACCCTGATCACCGATGCTCCGAAACTCAATCCCATGTACACACCGGGCTTCGCCGCGCCCGAGCAATACAAGAATCGGGACACCCTGGGGCCATGGACCGACATCTATTCGATTGGCGCTTCGATGTTCGCCTGCCTTTCAGGCATGGCTCCACAGGCCGCGGACCAGCGGCTCGAAAAGGACCGCATGCAGCCGGTGGTCAAAACTTTCAAGGGAAAATATTCGAAGGAGCTTCTGGAGATCATCGACTGGTGCCTCGACATGGATTACCTGAAGCGGCCGCAAAGCGTCTTCAGCCTGCAGAAGGCAATCGTCGAGAACCGCATCCCGGAACCGCAAAAGCCTTCCATGCTTGGGGGATTCAAACGCATGTTCGATGACCTGGCGCGTCCAGCGGGCCGCGATGGCGAAAAACCCGACTCGATGAAATAAGTAGCCGATACGATGAAATTCTCGATTTTCCAGGAGAGCCGCAAGGGTGGTCGCAAGTACAACCAGGACCGCATGGGCTATGTGTTTACGCGCGAATCGCTGCTGATCATCGTGGCTGACGGCATGGGCGGCCACATGCACGGCGAGATCGCGGCGCAGATCACGGTCGACTTCGTGGGCCAGAAGTACCAGCGCGAAGCACGCCCGAAGCTCGCCGACCCGGTGGCGTTTTTCAACGACAGCCTGAACGCCGCGCACGCCGCCATACTGCAGTATGCCGAAGAGCATGCCCTGCTGGAAACACCACGCACCACGGTCATCGCGGCAATCGTGCAGGACGGCCATACATGGTGGGCGCATGCGGGCGACTCACGCGCCTACCTGATTCGCGCCGGACAGATCGTGAACCAGACCCGCGATCATTCGCGGGTGCAGCAACTCGTGTTGCAGGGCATCGTGCGCGAGGAAGCGGTTGCCGCGCATCCCGACCGCAACAAGATTTTCAACTGCCTGGGCGCACACATATCGCCGCAGATCGAAATATCGGCGCGTACGCGCCTGCAGACCGGCGACACCCTGATGCTGTGCAGCGACGGCGTCTGGGGCCCGCTGCCCTCACGCCTGATCGCCACCGCCTTCCTGAACGACAGCGTGATGCGCGCTGTCCCGGAACTGATGACGCAGGCGGAACGCCGGGCGGGCGCGGACTCGGACAATCTCACAACGGTGGCGATGACCTGGAACGAGGTCGACACGGCCGGTCCGGATTCGGTCTCGACTATGACCTTGCCGGTCGACGGATTTTCGTCGCGCATCGAGGGCTTCGAGCAGGCCGCGAAAAGCGATTACCTGTCTGACGACGAGATCGAGAAAGCGATCGCCGAAATTCGCACTGCGATCAACAAGGCGAACAAAATCGTCGTCAAGTAGACCGCAGCCGCCGGAAGCCCTCTGCCCAGTGCAGACCAATTGAAAACGCCGGCTCTCGAACCGGCGCTTTTCGGCACTGCCCGGCAATGCTCCCGGTCAATGTTTCCTCACATACAGCGGGCCGGGCGTTCTGGACAGAAACGTCGCGATGTCCTCGATCTCCTGCTTTGATAGTGTTGCCGCCTGCCCCGCCATGATGACATTCTTGCGACCGATCTGCGACTTGTCTCCCTGCTTGTATGCATTGAGCACAGTCACCAGGTAGTCCCGATGCTGCCCGGCGATAAGCGGATACTCGGGTTGCAGCGGCTTGTTCCAATCGCCGCCGACCGCATGGCAGGCGGCGCAAACCTGTTGCGCCTTCTGCTTGCCGCGTTCGGCATTGCCCGCCGCTTGGGCGCCGCACGCTACAAAAGTAAGAATGGCCGCCGCGATCAGTCTTTTCATTTGCTCACCCCTTGCGCGGATCCGCCATAGTAGGTGGCGAGTTCGGTAATGTCCTTGTCCGACAGCGAAACCGCGATCGAACGCATGGTCGGGTGCTTGCGCTCACCGGTCTGATAAGCCTTCAGTGCCAGCTCCAGATACCTTGCGTTCTGTCCTGCAATCAAGGGAACGTGGTACACGTGGGGATAGGCCATCTTGTAACCGGGTATGCCATGGCAGCCAATGCACATGGCGGCCTTGCCGCCAGACTTGCCGCTCGCCGTGCCGGTCTGCTGGGCGCTCACACTTGAAGCCATTCCCATGCCTGCCAGCAAGGCCAAAATCAGGTATTTGTTCATGAAGTTTTTACGTATATGTTGGGCTGCAAAACCCTTGAAGTATAAGCCATATCCTGCGCCTCGCAGGGGATCGCCCGAGACCGGCGAATCCGAGTCGCGCCAGAGCGGTGGCATACCCTATAATCTTGCCAATATCAATTTCAGGCTGGTGACATTTCCATGCGCTTCGAAGGCTCCAAAAACTACGTCGCCACCGACGATCTGCGGCTGGCGGTCAACGCCGCCGTCACCTTGCAGCGCCCGCTGCTGATCAAGGGCGAGCCCGGTACAGGCAAGACCATGCTGGCTGAAGAAGTCGCGGTAGCGCTGGGCATGCCTCTTCTTCAATGGCACATCAAGTCGACCACCAAGGCACAGCAGGGCCTGTACGAATACGACGCGGTATCGCGCCTGCGGGATTCACAGCTCGGCGACGAAAAGGTCAAGGACATCCAGAATTACATCCTGCGTGGCGTGCTGTGGCAGGCTTTCGAGGCCGAACGTCAATCGGTGCTGCTGATCGACGAGATCGACAAGGCTGACATCGAATTTCCCAACGACCTCTTGCGCGAACTCGATCGCATGGAGTTCTATGTCTACGAAACCCGCCAAACGATCAAGGCACTGCAGCGGCCGGTGGTGATGATCACCTCGAACAACGAGAAGGAATTGCCGGACGCGTTTCTGCGACGCTGCTTTTTCCACTACATCAAGTTTCCCGACAAGGAAACCATGCAGAAGATCGTTGACGTGCATTTCCCGGGACTCAAGAAGGAACTGCTCAAGGAAGCGCTGGAAGTGTTTTTCCAGATGCGCGAAATTCCGGGTTTGAAGAAAAAGCCTTCCACCTCCGAATTGCTTGACTGGTTGAAGCTGCTCTTGGCCGAGGACATTCCGCCCGAGGCTCTCAAGGCAAAGGACAACAAGACCGCGATTCCACCCCTGCATGGTGCCTTGCTCAAGAATGAACAGGATGTGCAACTGTTCGAGCGCCTTGTATTCATGGCACGCGCCGGGCGCTGAGCATGCCCTGGCTGGCGCCGCTAAGCTTGAGCGGCCGGCATGCTGCGCTTGAGCCGCTCGCCCCGGCGCAAGTATCCGCGCTTGAAGACGCCGTGCGCGACGGCGAATTGTGGAAGCTCTGGTACACCTCGATCCCCGCGCCCGAGGGCATGGGGTCCGAGATCGAACGCCGGCTGCGACTTTTTGAGAGCGGCTCGATGCTGCCGTTCGCGGTACGCAGCGTGGCGACAGGCAAACTGGTGGGCATGACCACTTACATGAACGTCGATCAGACCAACCAACGGGTCGAAATCGGCTCGACCTGGTATGCCCGGGCGGTACAGCGTACCGCGCTCAATACGGAGTGCAAGCTTATGTTGCTGCGGCACGCCTTCGATACCCTGGGCTGCATGGCTGTGGAGTTTCGCACCAGTTTTTTCAATTTTGCCAGCCGCCGCGCGATCGAGCGACTGGGTGCAAAGCAGGACGGCATACTGCGTGCGCACATGCGCCATGCCGATGGTTCATTGCGCGATACGGTGGTGTTCAGTATTCTGCCGCAGGAATGGCCGGCGGTGAAAAGCCATCTCGAATTTCAGCTTTCACGCAGCCTCTAAGGGTGCTTTCCCATGCTCATCGACTTTTTCCTCAAGTGCAAGAACGCCGGTTTGCCGGTATCGACCAAGGAGTTCCTGGTCTTGCTTGAATCGCTGCAGAAGGGCGTGATCGGGCCATCGATCGACGAGTTCTATTTCCTCTCGCGCATGTGCCTGATCAAGGACGAGACCAAGTACGACAAGTACGATCGCGTATTCGGCGAGTACTTTCGCGGCGTCGAATCGTTAGTCGATCTGAAGCGGGAATTGCCCGAGGACTGGCTGCGCAAGGTGATCGAGAACAACCTGTCACCCGAGGAAAAGGCCAAGCTTGAAGCGCTCGGCTGGGACAAGCTGATGGAGGAGCTCAAGAAGCGCCTCGAAGAACAGAAGGAACGCCACGAAGGCGGCTCGAAGTGGATCGGCACCGGCGGCACCTCGCCTTTCGGCGCCCACGGCTACAACCCACAAGGGGTGCGCATCGGCCAGGCCGGCGGCCGCAACCGGTCGGCTGTCAAGGTGTGGGACCAGCGCGCCTACAAGGACTACGACGATTCGGTTGAACTCGGGATCCGCAACATCAAGCTGGCCCTGCGACGTCTGCGCAAGTTCGCGCGCGAAGGCGCCGCCGAGGAACTCGACATGCCCGACACCATCGACTGCACGGCCAAGAACGCCGGCTGGCTCGACATCAAGATGGTGCCGGAGCGCAAGAACACGGTGAAGGTGCTGATGTTGCTGGATGTCGGCGGCACCATGGACGATCATATCAAGCAGGCCGAGGAACTGTTCTCGGCGACCAAGAGTGAATTCAAGCACCTCGAGTACTACTATTTCCACAACTGCGTCTATGATTTCCTGTGGAAGAACAATCGTCGCCGCCATTCGGAAAAATTCCTCACCTGGGACGTGATCCGCAAATACAACCGCGACTACAAGCTGATCTTCGTCGGCGACGCCACCATGAGCCCGTATGAAATCCTGCAGCCCGGCGGCAGCGTTGAATACAACAACGAGGAAGCCGGTGCGGTCTGGATCCAGCGCTTCCTCGAGCACTTCAAGAGCGCGGTCTGGCTCAACCCCGAACCGGAACGCGTGTGGGAATACCGGCAGTCGAT
>JAYTDE010000524.1:0-2382 GCA_043736195.1 Burkholderiales bacterium
CCTGGGGCTGGACCAGGGGCAGATCCGCGTGATCGCGCCGGATGTCGGCGGCGGCTTCGGCTACAAGGGCATCCTGTTGCCCGAAGAGATCGTGCTGGCTTACCTCACGATGAAGCTCAAGCGGCCGCTGCGCTGGATCGAAGACCGGCGCGAGCAGCTGATCGCCAACGCCAACTGCCGCGAACACGATTACGACATCACCGTCTATGCCGAGCGCGACGGCCGCCTGCTGGGCATCGACTGCGAGGCGACGGTCGATTCGGGCGCCTATTCCTCCTATCCGTTTTCCGCCTGCCTGGAGGCCGCGCAGGTCACCTCCATCCTGCCCGGGCCTTACAAGATGGAGCGCTTCCGCTGCAAGACCTGGGCGGTGGCCACCAACAAGCCGCCCAGCCTGCCCTATCGCGGCGTGGCGCGCACCGGCGTGTGCTTCGCGCTTGAGCTGATGATCGACGCGATCGGCCGCGCCGCCGGCATCGAGCCGATCGAAGTGCGCCTGCGAAACGTGGTGCAGCCCGACGAAATGCCCTACGACAACATCACTGGCAAGCATTTCGACAGCGGCGACTATCCGCGCGTGCTCGAGATGGCGCGCCAGGCGATCGGGCTGGAGGCGGTGCGCAAGCGGCAGAAGGCCGGCGAGGCCGACGGCCGGCGCATCGGCGTCGGCTTCGCAGTGTTCTGCGAGCAGGCCGCGCACGGAACCAGCGTGTATTTCGGCTGGGGTGTGCCGATCGTTCCCGGTCATGAGCAATGCCGCGCACGCCTGACTGCCGATGGTGTGCTGGAGCTGGCCATCGGCGCCCACTCGCACGGCCAGGGCATGGAAACCACCATGGCGCAGGTGGCCAATCAGGTGCTGGGCATCGCCATATCCAAAGTGCGGCTGTCGCATGGCGACACCGACAAGTCACCGTTCTCAACCGGCACCTGGGGCTCGCGTTCGATGGTGATGAGCGGCGGCGCGGTGGCGGCGGCATGCAAGGAAATGGCCAAGCGGGTGCGCCAGATCGCCGCCAAGCTGCTTGGGTGCGATGTGGCCGTGATCCGCCTGTCGGGCGGCCAGGTGTTCGAGGGGGACGCCGCGCGCATGTCCCTGGCCGACATCGCCCATGTGTGGCACCGCGCGCCGCAGCTACTGCCGGCCGACATCGATCCGGCCGGGCTGGAGGTGATCGCCGGTTACAAGGCCGGACGCGACACCGGCACCTTTTCATACGCCTGCCATGCGGTGGTGGTGGCGGTCGATACCGAACTGGGTGCGGTCGAGATCCTCGACTACGCCATTGCAGAAGATGGCGGCGTGCTGGTCAACCCGATGGTGGTCGACGGCCAGATCATCGGCGGCACCGCGCAGGGCATCGGCACGGCCCTGTATGAAGAAATGCCCTTCGATGAAAACGGCCAGCCGCTGGCCTCCACCCTGGCCGACTACATGCTGCCGGGGGCGCCCGAGGTGCCGTCGATCCGCATCGGGCACATCGAGACACCGTCGCCCTATACCGAGTTCGGGCAGAAGGGCATCGGCGAGGGCGGCGCGATCGCCCCGCCGGCGGCGATCGCCAACGCGATCAACGATGCCCTCTTTGACATGGGCGTGGAAATCACCGAAAGCCCGATGAGTCCCAGGCGCCTGTTGGCGGCGATTGCCGCCGCGCGCGCCGGAGGCACAGCATGAAAGCCGCAGCCTTCGAATACACGCGGCCAGCCACCGTGGCCGAGGCCTGGGCGCAACTGTTGGCCAGCGGCGGCATGGCCAAGCCGATGTCCGGCGGCCAATCGTTCGGGCCGATGCTCAACCTGCGCCTGGCGCAGCCGGCGTCGGTGGTTGACCTGAACGCGATCGCCAGCTTCAACGGCGTACGCGACGAAGGCCGAGCCTTGGTCATTGGCGCCGGCGTCACCCATGCCGCGATCGAAGACGGGCGCGTCGCCGACCCGACACAAGGCTTGCTGCCGCATGTCGCGGCCAACATCGCCTACCGCGCGGTGCGCAATCGCGGCACGCTGGGTGGCAGCCTCGCCCATGCCGACCCTGCGGCCGACTGGGTCAACACCATGTTGCTGCTGGACGCCGTGTACCTGATCGAGGGCCCAAGCGGCCGGCGCGAGGTGGCCAGTGGCGATTTCATGCAGGCGGCATTCAGCACCGCGCTGGCGGATGACGAAATCCTAACCGGCGTGCGGATTGCCAAATGCGGGTCGGGCACCAAATTCGGTTACTACAAGTTCTGCCGCAAGGTGGGCGAATTCGCCGAGGCGATCGGCGCGGTGTTGCTTGATCCCTCGCGCGGCGTGCGCCGTGCAGTCATCGGCGCCACCGCCGGCGCACCGCACCTGGTGCAAAACATCGCCGCGGTGCTGGCCGGTGACGCCGCTGCA
>JAYTDE010000525.1:0-1516 GCA_043736195.1 Burkholderiales bacterium
TTGCCGCCTGAAACTCAGCGCTTGGCAGCGGTCGAAAAATTAGGACCGAAGCCGTGCGCGTTCGGATTGTCTTTCACGTAGCGCTCTTCGCGGGTATCCGCGATCAACTCGGCATCGACCATGTCGGATGCGGCAGCTGCTTCCTCGGTCATGCGGTGGCGCGTTTCGACCCGTTCGCCGGTGGCGGGGTCGGTGTGACGGTAGCGATGTTTGACTATCAGTTTCATGTGCGATGTCCCGCGGATAAGTGGGGATATGCAAGCTTACCGCAATCCGGCGGTTTGACAGGCTGCGAATCGCACAGGGTAAACCGCTCTGCGGCGCGCGTGCCCGACGCTTGCGCATCCTTGAAGCGCGCCGCACTCATTCGATCAGAAAATTGCCGGCGGCGAAGTGCACGGGCGGCGCCAAGGGATCGAAGCTGACGCCTGCCGGATCGAGCCCTTGCGCCAGCGCATCGAGTTGCTGTTTGAGCAGGCGGCGTAACCTGGCGATGCCGATGTCGCTTGTCACCAGATGCTCGTCCGAGTGTGCCGCGATTCCGCCCTGACTCACCTGCGCTTCGTAGTCGCCCGGAAAGCGCTGATGTTCTTCTTCGCTCAGTTCCTCCCAAAGCTTGCCGTTAAGACGCGAGCGCATGCGCACCAGCTCGCCGTTCTCGCGCACGCGGCCCACCACATAGATGCGAAAGCTGTGATCGTCGATCGGCAGCACCCAGCCGAGCGATTCGACCCGGCCGTAGCGCCCGATGCGCGGGCTGGGAATCACACGCAGTGTCGGCAGGCCGGCTTCGCTTACGCGACGCAGGGTCTTGCCGTCGGCAAGCTTGCGAAGCGAGATGGTGCGCACGCTGTGTGCGGCGGACTCCCAGGTGACCTCCGGCATCAGCGCCATCTGTTCGACGAACTGGGTGCCGCTGAAGCTTGAGTGCAGCACCACCACATGGAATGGGTCAACCAGGTTTTCGTAATGCTGCAGCCAGTTGCAAGGAATCACGCGCGGGCCGCCGCCGCCGATGCTGCTGTCGTCGGTTTCGAGGAACTCGCCGGCGTCGAGTGTTTCGAGGCAGTCGTAGCGTGGCAACACCGGCTTCTTTTCGGGTGGCCCCATGTAGGCCCAGAGCAGGCCATACAGTTCCTTAAGCGGATACCAGGGCTGGCGCACCTGATCGCGCGCGCGGCCGCCGTCGGGCTCGCACGGTTGCTCCAGGCAGCGGCCCTCGACATCGAACAACCAGCCGTGATAGCAGCAGCGAATGCCGCCGGCTTCGACGCGGCCGTAATACAGTGACGCGCCGCGATGTGCGCAGTTCGGCAGCACCAGCCCGGCGCGACCGTTGTGGTCGCGAAACAGGATCAGGTCTTCGCCGAGCACGCGCAGCTGCTTGGGCAGGGTCCCGGCGTCGCTTGCCAGCCCCACCGGGTGCCAGTAGCGGCGCAGCAATTCACCCATCGGCTTGCCGGCGCCCACCTCAGTCAGCTCGCGCTTGTGGCTGGGAGGCGGGCGGCCGTAGGCG
>JAYTDE010000526.1:0-4426 GCA_043736195.1 Burkholderiales bacterium
CACCTTGGCATCGAGCGCGACCTGATCGCGGCTGTTGAGCACAACATGCGCGCCGGCTTCGGCAAGGGCGCGGGCCATCGCATAGCCCAGGCCGCGCGAGGCGCCGGTGACGAGGGCGACTTTGCCCTCAAGGGAAAACGGGTTGGGGGTGGCGCGTGGCATGAGGTTGGTGGGTTTCAGTATGCAATCGCTTCGGTGGGTCGGCTACTTGAGCAAATCGGGCGAAATCAGCCGTGGCAGGATCAGCGGAATTTCCGGCCAGATGATGATCGCGCACAGCACCAGCAGCATCGGGATCAGCATGATCATGGTGTCCTTCAACGCGTACCTCATCGGCACCTTGGCCACCGCGCAGGAAATCATCAGGCACAAGCCATAGGGCGGGGTCACCAGGCCGAAGGCCAGCGAGACGATGCCGATGATGGCGAACGACACCGGGTGCAGCCCCACCGACGCGGCCAGCGGCTGCAGCGTGGTACCGACGATGATGATGGCGGGAATCGCATCAAGAAAGCAGCCCACCACCAGAAACGCGCCGGCGATCAGGAAACCCACCCCGATCGGCCCCAGCCCCCATTCGGTGACGTTCGCCAGCAACGCTTTGGGAATCTGGTAGTAGGCAAGCAGCCAGCCGAATACGGAGGCGGTGCCGATGCAGAACAAGGCCACCGATGCCAGCCGGCCGGTATCGACGATCGCGTTATACAGCTGGCGCATGCTCAGCGCGCGGTAGTAGAAGATCGACAGTAGCGCCGCATACAGCACGGCGACCGCCGCCGATTCGGTGGCCGTGAACCAGCCCAGCAAGATGCCGCCGACGATGATGAAGGGCGTGGTCAGGGCCGGAATCGAGGTCAGCGCCGAGCGCACCACCTCGCCCGCTCCGACGCGTGGATACACCGGGTAGTTGCGGCGCTTGGCATACGCATGCACGGTGGCCATTTGCGCCAGCCCGATCAAAAGGCCCGGAATCACGCCCGCCAGGTACATGGCGCCGATCGAGGTCGAAATAACCCCGCCCCACACCACCATCAGGATGGAAGGCGGAATGATCACGGCCAGTACCGCGGATACGGCGGTGATGGCGATGGAAAACGACAGGTCATAGCCTTCCTTGACCTGCGCCTGGATGAACAGCTTGCCCTGGCTTGCGGCATCCGCCGTGGAAGAGCCCGAGATGCCGGCAAAAAACACCGACAGCAGCACGTTGATCTGCGCCAGGCCACCGGGGAAATGGCCCACCAGCGCACGCGACAGGCGCATCAGGCGGTCGGTAATTCCCCCCACATTCATCAGGTTGGCGGTGAGCAGGAAGAACGGCACCGCCAACAGGATGAACGAGTTGTAGGCCTTGAACATCTCGTTGAACAGCACCATCGGCGACAGGCGCGGCTCGATCACCAGAATCGGCAAAGCCGCCAGACCGAGCGCGAAGGCGACCGGCACGCGCACGGCCAGGAGGAAAAAGAAGGTGCCGAACAGCACCATCGCAGCCATGCTGGGGGACAGGGCGGCGCTCACAGCGACTCCTCGAGGTCAGTGCTATCCAGATTCTCGCCACGCCGGTAGAGATCCACATCGCGCACGAACGCCTCGATGAGGAACAGGAGCCAGGTGACGCCGGCCAGCGGCCAGGCGATGAAGATCAGCCACATCGGCAGGTCGGCCAGTTCGGAAGTCTGGTTCCAGCCGAATTTGGTGAACTCGATGCCCCAGTAGATCGTAACGCCGGTGAAGCCCAGCACAAACAGGTTGGCGACGATCCGCAGCATCGCGTTGGCGCGTGGCGACAGGTCGGACCAGATATCGACGTCGAAATGCAGCCGTTCGCGCACCCCGATCATGGCGCCGATCATCACCATCCAGATAAAGAAAAAGCGGCTCATCTCCTCGGTCCAGATGTAGGCCGGGATCAGCGCGGTGAAACGCGAAAAGATCTGGATCGAAACCGGGACCATCAGGATCGCAACGGCGAACGCAAGCAGCCACGTCAGCAGTCGGTGGTAGCTGTCAAGGAATTTGGTCATTGGATGCGGCGTGCAAACGCCGGTGGCGAGAATCGGTGAAACGCGGGACCCGGGGCGGATCAGCGTCCGCCCCTGGGCAAAATGCCTACCAAAAGACTTACTTGAGTGCGTTGATCTTGGCGTAGATCTGCTCGGCGCCGATTTCCTTGGCGTAGGCCGCCATCACCGGATCAACCAGCTTCTGCATCGCCGCGCGGTCCGCGAAAGGCACCTGCTTCAACTTGCCGGCCTTTTCCATCGCGTCGAGTTTCTTCTGGTCTTCCGAGGACTCGATCTCACGGCCATAGGTCCCCGCTTCCTTGCCCGCCTTCATGATGGCGGCCTGCAAGTCCTTGGGCAACTTGGCGAAGGTTTTCGACGAGAAGCAGAGCGGGCGGATGGTGATGGCGTGCCGCGTCAGGTTGATGTTCGGCGCGACCTCGTTGAACTTCATCGCTTCGACCCCCGCCGCCTCGTTTTCGCCAGCCTCGATCACCTTGTTCTGGATCGCGTTGTAGATCTCGTTGTAGGCGATCACCGTGGGCGACATGCCGATCGCACTGAAAGTCTTGCTCCAGATCGGCGCACCCTGCACCCGCACTTTGAGGCCTTTCAATTCAGCCAGGTTCTGCACCGGTTTGTTGGCGAAAATGTTGCGCACGCCGCCACCAGCGTAGCCAATCAGCATGACTTCGCCTTTTTTCGCCACCTCATCGGCCACCGGCTTCAACAAGTCGCGCTCAAGCACCTTGTTCCAGTGGGCCAGGTCGCGAAACAGGAAGGGCGCGTCGATGAACGGCGCCGCCTTGGAGAATGTCGACATGTGGGCCGGCGAGACAATCGCGTAATCGTCCGCCTTGCCCTGGTTCATGTAGGCGAAATAATCCTTTTCGAGCCCGAGTTCGCTGTTGCGGTGAAGCACGAAAGTGATCGGCTTGGCGTAGTACTTCTTGACCAGTTCCTCGAATTTCAGGAGCGCCTTGTTGAATGCGTGGTCATCGTTGAATTGCACCGCGCCATGCAGGGTGATGGCCTGCTGGGCGCTTGCCGGCAATGTTGCGGTCAGCAGCGCGGCGGCACCCAGCGCGCATGCCATGCGTCGATTGAGGTTCATCTTGTCTCCTTGATTTTTGGGTTTGTGGAACAAGCGGCTTGCGGGACAGGCCATCTATGCGGTCGGCCCGGCAAAAACATTATTAACCGATCCGTTACAACAAGGATGTCATAGGGCAAGCCCGCTGTCAAACCGCGGCGCGACAATCCGTGCCGCAGCCCAGGCGATCGGGCGCGGGCACGGGCACCACCCTTCGCGGAGTCAATCCCCGCCGTGCGACTACCCGGCGCCAGGCACTCAAGCCCGAAGCGACTCGGCAAACACCTTGGCCGCCGCTTGCGGGCCGGTCAGCACCCAGTCGAACCAGCGATTCTCAAGGCGCCGCATGTCGTCGGCGGCCGCCTGCCAGTGCGTGGCCTGCTCATTGATCAGGGTCTCAAATGTAGGTCCCGCCAGCAGCAACACCGCGCTGCTGTCGGAGCCATCCATCGAAATGCTCATGCCGTGGCGCCGCGCCAGATGCAGGATGGCCTGGTTCTCGCGCAGGCAGTGCATGAAAACACGCTGCAGATAGCGATTGCGCGCCCAGGCGACCGCCTGCTCGAACAAGGCGCCGCCCAGACCGGCGCCGCGCGCGCCCCGATGTACCGACAAGCCCAATTCAGCCCCCTCGCCGACCGGCGCCACGTGAGCAACGGCAATCAGTTGGCCAGCAGAATCCGCCACGCCCAGCACCGCGTCGGTTTCAAAATCGATCGTATCGACATAGCGGTCGATCGCCGACTCGGCGAGTGTGACGCCGAAACGCAGGCGCCGGTCGTTGGCATCAAGCGCTTTCAGGTGCGGACGCAGGCGCCAACGGTCGGCATCGATGAGTTGACGAATCACGGAATATGTCATGAGGACCCTCTTCTGCACCGCAATCAAGGCTTGCGGCCAAATTTGCAGCGCGCGATTGATGGTGGAACGCAGCCGTAGCGGCAAGCGCTTTCATTGATTGGATTGTGCAACGCAGCAAGAGATTCCGCAAGCCTCTAGTGATGGTCCTCCAATCACCATATCAGACAGAACGATGTGGGCGCACGCCATCACTCAAGTCATTGCGCAGCAATGCACAGCGCGAATTTTTGCCGCAAGCGAAGCGGGAGGATGCACTGAGTGTGCAGCGCGGCAGGATCGAACTATCAGACCCCGGCCGGACCACCGCCGTCAGGCGGGCATCACAACACCGGGCGCGTGACGCTCAGTGCTGCGGCCGCGTAACCGCGCGCAACTGCTGCGCCTCTTGCGCCATTTGGGCGGTGTAGCCGAGCAGGGCGCCTAGGTGGTCGGACAGCATGCCCATCAGGTTCTCGACCGCCTTCCC
>JAYTDE010000527.1:0-10769 GCA_043736195.1 Burkholderiales bacterium
GGCCGCATCGATTTTTCACGCCTCGAAATGCTGGTGTTGGACGAAGCCGACCGCATGCTCGACATGGGATTCATCGAAGATATCGAAACGGTGGTGGCAGCCACTCCGGCGACGCGCCAGACCCTGCTTTTTTCGGCCACCCTCGACGGCACTGTCGGAAACCTGGCCAAGAAACTCACGCGCGACGCGATTCGCGTTGAGATCAGCAACGCGCAAACCCGCCACGAGAACATCGAGCAACGCCTGCATTACGCTGATGACCAGCGCCACAAGATGAAACTGGTCGATCATTACCTGCGCGGAGTGGACGTCGATCAGGCGATCGTATTCACCTCGACCAAGCGCGCCGCCGACGAAGTCGCCGTGGCCTTGTCGAGCCAGGGATTCGCCGCCGCCGCGCTGCATGGCGACATGAACCAGGGGCAGCGCAACCGCACCCTGGGCAACATGCGTCGCGGCAATGTAAAGGTTCTAGTGGCCACAGATGTCGCCGCGCGCGGCATCGATGTGCAAACCATCACCCATGTCATCAATTTCGACCTGCCGCGCATCGCCGAAGACTACGTGCACCGTATTGGCCGCACCGGCCGCGCCGGCCGCAGCGGCATCGCGATTTCCTTAGCTGGAATGCGCGACCATGGTCAGGTGAGGCAGATCGAGCGCCTGACCACCCAGCCGATCCAGGTGCATGTGGTTCCCGGCCTGGAGCCCGCCACGCGGCCGCAGAATTCGTACGCTGGCAAGCCGCGACCCGGTTTTGGCCGCAAACCGGGAGCGGGCCCGCGCGGGCCGCGCGGCACCGGCATTCCGGGTCGCACGGCCATGCCGCGCACCGGCGGTAAACCGAACGCGGTTCGTCCGCGTTAAGCACGCGGCAGGTTCGAGGCCAGGTTTTCCCTTAGGGAACTTTTCACCGTCAGTCCGGACTACTTGCCGTGACACATATCCACAGCGCCTGAGCGGCAACGGCGCGATTTCCATGAATCCAATACCACCTGATTGAGGAGACTTTTGTGCAAAATTCCCGTCGCATATGGCTGAAAGCCGCCACTGGCGCCGCTGTTGCCGCCCCCCTCGTATTTTTCGCAAGCCAAAGCCTGGCTGCCAAGAATGACGCACTGCGTGCTTCGCTCAAGTACCAGGACACCCCGAGCGGCTCCAAGCGTTGCGACAACTGCATGCATTGGGTGCCGGGCAAGACGCCCAAGGACAAGGGCGGCTGCAAGATTTTGCCGGGCGATACCGAGATCGCACCTGCTGGCTTTTGCGTGGTCTGGGTGGAACTCAAGAAATAAGACGGCAAGCTCAGCGGCCGGACCTCCCGGCTTTCGCTCTTGACCCATCGCGACGTCTGCGCGTCGCGCAAGTCCCGCGAACGTATGCTTCGCGGGACTTATTTTTTGATCATGTCGAGCAGGTCGCTCAAGTGTTCGTTACTGGCATAGTGGATCACCAGCCGACCGCCTTTCTTGGCGGGCACGATCTCGACCTTGGTGCCTAGGCGCTCAGCGACGGATTCCTCGAAGCTTTTCAGGTCACGCGACTTCGCAGCAGCGGTTTTGCGGATTTTCCCGGCTGCAGGCCCGGCTGCTGCGCGTCGTGCCAGCGCCTCGGCCTCGCGTACCGATAGCCCGCGCGCGGCGATCTTGGTTGCCAGCTCGATCTGCCGCGCCGCGTCCAGGGTCAACAAGGCTCGCGCATGACCCATGTCGAGCGATCCGGCGTACAGCATGTCCTGTATCGGTTTGGGCAATTGCAACAGGCGCAACAAATTGGCCGCGGCGCTCCGCGAGCGGCCGACCGCCTGACCCGCCAATTCCTGGGTCAATCCAAATTCCTCGATCAGGCGCGCCAGGCCTTGCGCTACCTCGAGCGGGTTCAGGTCTTCACGCTGAATGTTCTCGATCAACGCCATTGCCAGCGCTGCGTTGTCGGCCACATCGCGCACCAGCACCGGCACCTCGCGCAAACCGGCCTGCTGGGCGGCGCGATAGCGTCGCTCACCCGCGATGATTTCATAGCGATCGCCGCTCGCGGCCGTTGCAATCCTGCGCACCAGGATCGGCTGAATCACGCCTTGGGCGCGGATCGAATCGGCAAGCTCCGTAAGCGACACGGGGTCCATGCGTGTGCGCGGCTGATACTTGCCGGCTTGCAGCGCGGCAATCGGCAAGCTCGTGATCACGTCGGCCGCGCTATCGGCGCGATCGCCCGCCAGCAACGCATCAAGGCCGCGTCCGAGACCTTTATTCTTAGTCGCCATATTGTGGATCTGCCATTCGATTATTGAGAACTGCGTGACTCATGACAAAGCATGCCCGCAGCCATGCTGTCATGTTGCGGGAAACGATCGACGGGTTCAAACACTCTTGAGCCGTTCGATCATTTCGCGTGCGAACTCGAGGTAGGCCTGCGCCCCCTTGGCGGCGCGATCGAATACCACGCCGGGTTGCCCGAACGACGGCGCCTCGGCCAGACGCACGTTGCGCGGAATGATGCTGCGGAAGACCTTGTCGCCGAAGTGCTGTTCCAGCTGCGCCGAGACCTGCGCGGTAAGTGTCGAGCGCGGGTCGTACATCACGCGCAACAAACCGATGATCGAGAGGTCGCGATTCAGGTTGGCATGCACTTTCTTGATGGTATTGACCAGGTCGGACAAGCCCTCGAGCGCGTAGTACTCGCATTGCATCGGGATGATCACGCCATGTGCGGCACACAGCCCGTTCAAGGTCAGCATCGAGAGGGACGGCGGGCAGTCGATGAGAATGAAATCGTATTCACCCGCAACCGTTGCCAGCGCCTGCTTGAGCCGGTTCTCGCGCTGCGCCATGTCCACGAGCTCGACCTCGGCGCCCGCCAACTCGCGATTGGCCGGCAGTACGTGCAGTACGCCGCCTAACTCGGCCCCGTCAGCCACAGCAGGTGAAACCTGGCGCGCTTCGGCGACCGTGGCCATGCCAAGCAGCACCTGATAAACACTGGTCGCAAGCGCGCGCTTGTCGATGCCGCAACCCATCGTGGCATTGCCCTGCGGGTCGAGATCCACCAGCAGCGTGCGCTGACCCGACAAGGCAAGCGCCGCGGCGAGATTGACGCTGGTGGTGGTCTTGCCAACGCCGCCCTTCTGGTTGGCAACCGCGAATATGCGCTCGCTCATCGTGTGCCGCCGGACTGGGGTGTTTTGACCAGTCGCCGCGGATCGTAGCCGACCGAGCGCGGCAAACCATCGATCGCGCTTTGGTCCGCGCTACTCAATCGAGGACCGCGCGCCACAATCCACAGAATCTCAAGCATGCGCTGCCCGCAACACCACCAGATGACGCTCGGCCTTAAGTCCCGGCACCTGTAGCCGATACACTTGTTCAACCCGACAGTCCGCCGGCAAATGCTGCAATTCTTCGTGCGGATGAACACCCTTCATCGCCAACCAGCGCGCACCATCAGGCTGGGCGTTCGAAGGCGCATTACCCAGATGGCGGGTCAATTGAAAAAACTCACCCAAGTCGGAAAACGCTCGGCTGACGATCTGATTGAAACGCTGTGGGGGGTGCCAGCTTTCAACACGCTCACCGCACACCTCAAGATTGCCAAGTTTCAGTTCGATTTGCGCCTGACGCAAAAAAGCGGACTTCTTGTGATTGGAATCAAGTACGGTAACGTGCAGAGTCGGCAGGCAAGCCTCAGCCCACAGCGCCAGCGGGATCCCCGGCAGCCCCCCTCCCGAACCCACATCGAGAATCGAACCAGCGACAATGTGCGTTGCCACACTAAGTGAATCCAGTAAGTGATGGCTTACCATCTGATCACGGTCACGAATTGCGGTGAGGTTGTAAGTGCCGTTCCACTTGGCAAGCAGATCGAGGTAAATCGTCAGCTTCACGCGCGCCGTGCCGGGCAGCGCCAAGCCCAATTGCTCGATGCCGGCATCGAGCATCGCTGTTGAATCCTGGCTCACGCGGCCAGACCTTGGAGGGTCAGGCTCGCCTTTTTCAGATGCACCAGCAAAATCGAGATCGTCGCAGGCGTGATGCCCTGAATCCGCGACGCCTGCCCCAGCGTCTCGGGACGCTGTGCGGTCAGCTTGGCCTGTGCTTCGCGGGTGAGTCCCCGCACTTGCGCATAGTCCAGCCAGTCAGGCAGCCGCGTGTGCTCCTGTGCTGCGCTACGCTGGATATCTTCGGCCTGGCGCTCAATGTAGCCCTGATACTTGGCGCGAACCTCTACCTGCCCGATCACCTGATCGGCGATATCGGCATCCATTTGACCTGCGCCGATGCCGGCGGGGCTCGATCCAAAGCCCAGGCCGATCAGGCCCTGATAGGTCACCTGGGGCCGACGCAAGAGCTCGAGCAGGTTGTACTCCCGCTCTATGCCGCAGCCCAGGACCCTGGCTGCTTCGTGCTCTTCGAGTATGCGAGGGTTCACCCACGTAGTCTTGAGGCGTTCACTCTCGCGCGCCACCGCCTCCTGCTTGCGACAGAAGAACGCCCACTGAATGTCGCCGACAAGGCCAAGCTTGCGTCCGCTTTCCGTCAGCCGTGCATCCGCGTTGTCTTCACGCAAGGAAAGCCGATATTCCGCCCGGCTGGTAAACATGCGGTAGGGTTCGGAGACGCCGCGGGTGATCAAATCATCGACCAATACACCCAGATAGGCTTCGCTGCGGGCCGGACACCATGCGTCACGCCCACTTACCCTGAGCGCGGCATTGAGCCCGGCCAGCAAGCCCTGGGCGGCGGCCTCTTCGTAACCGGTGGTACCGTTGATCTGGCCGGCGAAAAACAGATTCTCGATCGCCTTGGTTTCCAGCGATGACTTCAACGCCCGCGGATCATAAAAATCGTATTCGATCGCATACCCGGGACGAATAATAATGGTTCGCTCGAGGCCACGCATGCTGCGTACCAGGCGCAGTTGAATGTCAAAAGGCAGACTGGTCGATATGCCGTTCGGGTAGATCTCGTGCGTACCAAGTCCTTCAGGCTCAAGGAATATCTGATGCGACGACTTGTCGGCAAAACGGTGAATCTTGTCTTCGATCGATGGGCAATAGCGCGGCCCCACCCCTTCGATGACCCCGGTGAACATCGGCGAACGATCGAGACCGGAGCGAATGATGTCATGCGTCTCGGGGGTCGTGTGGGTAATCCAGCACGGCAGCTGGCGCGGATGCATGGCCCGCGTGCCAAGGTATGAGAACACAGGTACCGGGTCGTCCCCGGGTTGGGTTGCCAAAACCGAGAAGTCAATGGTTTTGCCGTCCAGGCGCGGCGGCGTTCCGGTCTTTAAGCGACCCTGCGGCAGTTTGAGCTCTTTGAGCCTTAAGCCCAGTGAACGCGACGCGGGATCGCCGGCACGACCAGCCTCATGATTGGCGAGGCCGACATGGATCAAGCCGCCGAGGAACGTACCGGCGGTCAGCACCACCGAACGCGCCCGAAAGTGCACGCCCAGTTGGGTGACGACACCGGTCACTCGATCCTGCTCAACCACCAGATCGTCGACGGCCTGCTGGAAAATCGTCAGGTTGGGCTGGTTCTCCAGCCGCGTTCGGATCGCCTGCTTGTAGAGCACGCGGTCGGCCTGAGCACGGGTCGCACGCACGGCCGGGCCCTTGCTTGAATTGAGAATGCGAAACTGGATTCCAGCCTCGTCGGTGGCAATCGCCATTGCTCCGCCGAGAGCATCGACCTCCTTGACCAGGTGCCCCTTGCCGATGCCGCCGATCGACGGATTGCAACTCATGGCGCCCAGGGTTTCAATATTGTGGCTGACCAGGAGCGTGCGCACGCCCATGCGTGCCGCCGCGAGTGCTGCCTCGGTACCGGCGTGACCACCACCGACGACAATGACGTCGTACTGCTCCGGATGGGTATAGGCGATCGAGGGCACGGTGCGAGTCTCGTTGGTTTCGAGCAAAAGGACGACGATTATATGTTATTGCGGACATGCTTCGCATGCCGCAATAACTCGCGGGCTTGAGCCTGGACCATTTGCGCACCGGCTAATCCCGCGATGGCGGGTGTTTCACGTGAAACAGTGGCTGATTGTGCTGGTGGGCAAAACGGCCAATTGCACTGAAACGACCGGTGCAAAAATGCATCTAAACAGAACACCAAGAACTGCCTTTCTCATTTTGCCTCCACCCCTGTTTCACGTGGAACATGTCGGGCTCGATGGCCTGCGCACATGTTTGACAGCATGCGCGCGGTTATTCCCCAGCGCTATGTTGCGCCATGATTCGAGTCGCGCAAGCCCCGTGTCTTCCCACTCCAAAAATACAAAAGGCCGCTCGCGAGCGGCCTTTCCTACAGGCTTCTCAGACAAACTACAAGGCAAGGCGCTCCCCCAGGCCCTTGCGCGTGCTCAGCAGTTCCTGCGGCACGAAACCTTCGAGTTTCTTGAACAATTCATCGTGCATGCCCAACTCCGCCTGCCACTGCCCGCTGTCGATCGCGCTCACGGTCGTGTACGCATCGCGGCCGAAAGCGAGACCTTCCCAATGCAGATCGGCGTAGTCGGGGGCATACCCGAGCGCTGTCTTGCTGGCATGGGCGGACCCGTTGCAGCGTTCGACCACCCATCTGAGTACACGCATGTTGTCGCCAAACCCCGGCCATACAAACTTGCCATTGGCGTTCTTGCGAAACCAGTTAACCTGGAAGATTTTCGGCGGGTGCGCTACCGAACGACCCATCTTGAGCCAATGGCTGAAGTAGTCACCCATGTTGTAACCGACAAAGGCGATCATCGCCATCGGGTCGCGCCGCACCACACCTTGCTTCCCGGCAATCGCCGCCGTGGTTTCCGAACCCATGGTGGCGGCCTTGTAAACGCCATCTTCCCAGTCCAGAGCCTCGGTCACCAACGGTGTCGTGTCGGACCGTCGCCCGCCAAACAGGAACGCTGAAATCGGCACACCGCCAGGATCATCCCAACGTGCATCCAGTGACGGGCAACGCGTCGCCGGCACGGTAAACCTTGAATTGGCATGCGCCGCCGGACGGCCGCAACCGGCAACCCATGGTTTGCCCTGCCAATCGGTGAGCTTGGCGGGTGCTTCGTTGCTCATACCTTCCCACCAGACGTCACCCTCAGGCGTTTCAGCCACATTGGTGAAAATCGTATCGCGCTCGATTGCCGTCATGCAATTCGGGTTGGTGTGATAGTTGGTGCCCGGCGCCACTCCGAAGTACCCGGCTTCCGGATTGATCGCGTAGAACTTGCCATCGGCGTTGGGTTTGAGCCACGCGATGTCTTCACCGATGGTTGTCACTTTCCAGCCCTCGAACCCCTCCTTGGGCGGTACCAGCATGGCGAAGTTGGTCTTGCCGCAAGCAGACGGAAATGCGCCTGTGACGTAGGTGGTGTCGCCCTTTGGACTGGTCACACCCAGAATCAGCATGTGTTCGGCCAACCAACCCTCGTCGCGCGCCATCACCGAGGCGATGCGCAAGGCCAAGCACTTCTTGCCCAGCAGTGCATTGCCACCATAGCCGGAGCCATAGCTCCAGATCTCGCGGGTTTCAGGATAGTGGACGATCCATTTTTCTTGGTTGTTGCATGGCCAGCGCACGTCGGTCTGGCCGGGCATGACCGGCATGCCGACCGAATGCATACATGGCACGAAATGCCCTTCTTCACCCAGCACGTCGTATACCGCTCGTCCCATACGCGTCATGATGCGCATGCTCACGACCACATACGGTGAATCCGACAGTTCTACCCCGATCTGTGAAATGTGCGAACCCAGCGGACCCATCGAGAACGGCACTACGTACATGATGCGGCCGCGCATGCAGCCATCGAACAGCCGATTCATGGTCGCGCGCATTTCCGCGGGCGCGACCCAGTTATTCATCGGCCCGGCCGCCTCTTGCGTGGCCGAGCAGACAAAGGTGCGTTCCTCGACCCGCGCGACATCGTTGGGGTCGGATAATGCCAGATACGAATTCACACGTTTGGCCGGGTTCAGTTTCTTGAGCATGCCCGAGGCAACCATCTGCGTAAGCAGTCGTTCGTTTTCATCGGCACTGCCGTCGCACCACACCACTTGATCGGGCTTGGCCAGGGCCACCATCTGATCAACCCAATCGATCAGCTTGGCGTTTCTTACGAAGGCGGGGGCACGGGACTTGAGAACAGCGTTCATGAGCGGGGTTTTCCTTGCGACTTGGCGCTCGTTTCAAGCGCGCGCGGGTGGCGCGGCGTGCCGGGCGGGGCAACCTCGGAACGTTGGTTTTCGAGGCGACCCAGGATTGAAAGTGGCGCGCAAGATACCATACAACGCAGCGGGCGCGCCATTGCTGCAAAACAATGTTTCACAGTATGAAATGTTCATTTTGCAGACACGTGACATCCATCACACCAAGCTCCCAAAAGCCCGGCCAAAGCGCGTTTTTCAGCGAGTACCCTGTGCCGCTCGCTACCTCGCCTACTACAGCCGTGGGTCGCACGTCTGGCATGCGTGCATCGCCTGCCATGGAAACGGCGGTCAGATGCGTGTTCCGGCGACAACCCAGGTGTATATCGACTGATTGCCTCTCTCCTTGAGCCAGGCCGCTCAGTCGCTTGCCAGCATGTAGGTGGTCGTCACATGCGCAGCCAGCCTTTCCTCGCCAATGGCGCGCATGCTGACTTCGCCAAAAACCAACGTGCGCCCGGGCTTGAGTACGCGCGCCACCACTTCGACATCGGCACCCGCGACCGCGCGCATGAAGCTGATGTTTTGCGAGACGGTCGCCATCGGCCGAAAGCCGCCGAGAGAGCCGCAAATCGCGATCACCATCGCCGTATCGGCGGCACTCATCAGGGCCTGACCGCAAATAGTCCCGCCGACGCGTACCAGACTCTGGCCAAACGGCAGGCGCAACCGCGCCTGACTTGAGTCGCAGATCTCCACCACCAGGCCCAGAGACTGCACCCAGGGCGCAAAATTGTCCCGCAGAATCCCTTGTGCTTCCTCGACTGTCATCGGTATCCCCTGCAATCAGTTGTGGCGTTGAGCAACCATGAAAAACCGGCGAAACGCGAACAGGGTCGTACCGTCAGCCCGCACCGGATAGGCAGCGTTGACCCGCCCGCAATAGTCTTGCCAGAATCCTGCACGCAGGGCTTCCGGTACCGCCGCTAGCACCGGCTGCAGCGAGGTCGAACGCGTCCATTCTGCTACCGCACTCGAACCGGCGGGCGTGGCTTCCAGTACGTGGGTGTACACCGTTTCCCATTGATCCACGCTGGCATGCGGCGCCACCCAATCGTAATAGTCCTCCAGGCGCTCCAGCGGCGCCACCTGCCGGGTGCGCAGATTCGCCTGGGTCGCGGCGTCAGCCGCGACAGCCGCGATACTTTCCCCAATGCATTGATGCGAGGCTGCACCAGTTTGATTGGGCATTTGCAGCGCCAGTACCCCACCGGGCTTGAGAAACCCCATCAGGCGCGGAATCAGTGCCGCATGATCAGGCAACCAATGCAGGGCAGCGTTCGAAAAGATCAGGTCAACCGGCGCAGGCGGCTCCCAGTGCGCGATGTCGGCCTGAAGCCAGGATGCGGATGGCTCTTCGGCACGCGCCCGTACCAGCATTTCAGGTGACGAATCGATGCCGGTGATGCAGGTGGTCAGCGCGGGCCAGCGGCGCCGCAGGGCCTGGGTAACGTTGCCGGCCCCACAGCCAAGATCGATCACCTCTTCCGGTTCCGGCAAAGGCACGCGCGCAAGCAGATCGAGCGCCGGACGCAAGCGTTGGTTGCCGAATCGCAGGTACTGCACGGGATCCCAAGTCATCATTGGCCCCCTTCACGCGCCAAAAAGCGCCGATACACCCACCCGCTGAACGATACCAGCAACACCACCCGCGCGACATGAAAAGCGGTGACTACCGGCACCCCAAGCTGCATGAGCTTGGCCGTGATGCACATTTCAGCGATGCCTCCCGGTGCCACCGCCAGCATGCCGGTCGAGGGATGAATGCCGGCGAGTTGCCATAGAACGAGTGCGAATGCGCCGGTCAACAACATCGCACTCAAGGTAGCTGCCGTCACCGTCAGCATAAAGCGCGGTGCGGAACGGAAAAAGTCGCGTTCGAACTTGGCCCCCAGAGCGCAACCCAGACACAACTGCCCGACCGACGACAGCCAGCCCGGCATCGCTGAAAACTTGAAGTCCAGCGCTGTCAGGCAAATTGTCACTGTCAATGGCCCGAGCATGAACGCGTTCGGTGCCGTAAGCCATGCAGCCAGTGCGCCGCCTGTCAACGCCAGTCCCAAAAGTGCGACCAGGCCAGCAGGATCCACCGTTGTCAGGCTTTGCTGGTACCGATCCAGGCCATGAATATCCGCATAGGTATAGATGAACGGTATGCTCATCACTACCAGCAGGATGCGCAGGCTCTGCGCGAATGCGACGCGGTCAACCCGCCCGCCAAAACGACCCGTCAACACAGCCATTTCAGTGGCGCCACCGGGAATGCTGCTGAAAAACGCCGTCGCCGCGTCGAGTTCATGCTGCCCTGCTGCGTTCCTGCCCATCAACGCGCGACTGATCAGGCTGCCGCTCAACCCGGTAAAAATCGCCACCACACCGGCAAGCAGCATCCACGGCAGGTAACGGCTGACTTCAAGACTCACCTGCGGGGTGAAGTAAAGCCCGAGCGCCACCGCGATTACCGTCTGCCCGCCCTCGCGTGCGACCGGCGGTGCTTCCAGCGCCATGCCAAAGCTCTTGCCCGCCGCCATCGCCAGCAAGGGACCGATCATCCACGGCAAAGGCA